>JAWVFZ010000228.1:0-3867 GCA_033855555.1 Solirubrobacteraceae bacterium | reverse complement strand
ACAGACTCAGGACCGTGTTCGCCACCGTGCTCGTCGTGCTGGCCGGGGCGCTTCCCGCTCCGGCCCACCTGCACGTTCAGGCGAGCGCCGTGGGCAGCGTGACGATCGCCTGGCGCGACCGCGCCCGCGGCGAGACCCGTTATGAGATCCACCGTGCTGCGGCAGCCGTCGTGCGGCTGCCGGCGGGTGCGACCCGCGCCCGCGTGAAGGGCCTGCGGCCGGGCACGCGCTACCGCCTGCGCGTGCGCGCCTGCCGCGGCGCGAGCTGCGGGCGCACCGCATCGATCGCCGTGCGCACCCGCCGCGCCGGCGCGGCAGGCGGCCCTTCGATCGGCGGATGCCCCGTGTTTCGCGCGGACAACGCGTGGAACCGCGACGTCTCCCACGATCCCGTCGACCCGAACTCCGACGCGTACGTCCGCGCGCTCCCCGGCAACCTGCACCCGGATTTCGGCTCGGGCCGCTACGGCGACTACGGCATCCCGATCACGGTCGTGCCCCAGGCGCAGCCACTCGTGCCGATTCGCTTCACGGCCTACGGCGACGAGAGCGATCCCGGCCCCTATCCGATACCGGGCGATGCCCGGATCGAGGGCGGCAGCGATCGCCACGTGCTGGTCGTCCAGCAGGGCACGTGCAGGCTCTACGAGCTGTTCGGCGCCGCGCACGGCGCGGGCAGCGCCTGGAACGCCGACGCCGGCGCGCTCTTCGACCTGCGCTCCAACCGCAGCCGGCCGGCCGGCTGGACCTCCGCCGACGCCGCCGGCCTGCCGATCCTCCCGGGGCTGGCGCGCGCCGGCGAAGCGGCCGCGGGCGCGATCCGTCACGCCCTGCGCTTCACGGTGCGGCGCACGCAGAAGGCCTACGTCGACCCCGCCCGCCATTTCGCCTCGAGCGACACGAGCCCGGAGCTGCCGCCGATGGGCCTGCGCTTTCGCCTGCGCGCGAGCTTCGACCTGGCGGGCTTCCACGGCCAGGCGCTGGCGATCCTCGAGGCCCTGCGGCGCTACGGGATGATCGTCGCCGACAACGGATCCAACTGGTACATCTCCGGCGCCCCCGACCCGCGCTGGAACGACGACGACATCGACCAGCTCAAGCGGGTCCCGGGCAGCGCGTTCGAAGTCGTCCGCCCGGGTCCGCTGCACCGAGGCTGATCGGCGCTAGTCGACTACGACGTGGTTGTCGACGCGGCGGTGCCAGCGTGTTCCGAGCGTGCCACCGATGACGGCGGCCAGCAGGGTCACGACCAGCGCGGCGCCGAGCGCGATCGCTCCGCCCCTGGTGAGCGTCCCCTGGTCGACGGGGATGCGCGGCAGGTTCAGCTGGTCGAGCACGTTGTACTTCGCGCCGCCGATCACGGCGAGCAGCGCCACGGCGCCCGCGACGAGGATCCCCCAGAGCCAGACCCCGAACCCTTGGCGGGCCCCGTCGAACCGCGCCATGCGCCCGGCGACGTAGCCGCCGGCGACGTAGGCGACGAACAGCACGGCGAGCAACGCGATCGCGCCGCCGAGGGTGATCGTGGCCCCCGACGCCTTCGTGAGCCCGAGCGCCGCGCCGGCCGCGGCGACGATGCCGGCAAGGATCGCTGCGAGTCCCGCCGCCGCGAGCCAGCCGAACAGGTCCGCGCCCCAGCTGAACCCGCCGAAGCGCTCGCGCTGGTGCGCGCGCAATGCGGTCATCGTGTCCGGGGCGACGATCGCGCCGCCGCGATCGCGGGTGAAGCGCTGGTCGCGCTCGAGCGCCGGATCTGCGGTCGCTGTTGCCCTTGAACCGTCGTCGGCGATCGTGTCCGTGCGCTTGCGGTTGAACATTTTTGTGTTGTTCCCCGCGTGTAAAGGCAGGAAACAGGTGATTAGCGACCGCCGCGGATGGCAACGATCAGACTGGGAGCGTGTTGTCCATCCGAACCCCCACCGCAGAGATCCTGCTCGCACTGCCCGCGAGGCCCGAGGCCGCGCGGCTCGCCCGACGCGAGTTGCAGACCAGAGGATTGGACGCGGACATCAGCCACACGGTCACGCTGCTGGCCACGGAGCTGATCGCCAACGCCGTCCGCCATGCCGGCATGGACCCCGAACGCGACCGCATCGTCTTCTTCGGGCGCCTGCGTCCCGACCTCGTGCGGATCGAAGTCGGCGACAGGGGGCTCGGCTTCGCGCCCAGCGACATCGAAGGCGGCTTGGGGATGCGCCTGCTGGAGAAGCTCGCAACGCGTTGGGGCTGCGAGCGATCGGGGTCGGGCTTCCGCGTCTGGTTCGAGGTGGACCGCAGCCGGCGCTTCGGGCGCTGAGCGGCCCCAGCCCGCGCGCGGTCTGGCACCCTCAATCGCGTGCTCGCCGGTAAGAACCGCGCGCTGCCCGCAGCGCTTGCCTGCGCGGCGCTCGTCACGGGCTGCGCGAATGGAGCGTCACCCGTGCCCACGATCGCGCACACGCCCGCCGCGCGCGCGCCCGCCCGCTGCACCGACGATCCGCAGTCGCGCGCCCGCGCGCACGTCGAGCTGTTCCTGCGGGGCGACATCGTCGTGGTGCCGGCGGGCATCGGGATCCGCGGCGGGCGCCGCGACGGCGCTTACGTCCATGGCCGCTGCCGCGCCGCGCTGTGGACCGAGGAGCCGACCGGCCTGGTGCAGATGACCGGACCGTCGACGCTGGGACGACTGTTCGCCGTGTGGGGGCGGCCGCTGCCAAGGGCGCGCGCGTGGATCGACGGGAAGCCCTGGGCCGGCGCGCTCGCGCGCGCGCCGCTGCGCGACCGCGCGCAGGTGGTCGTCCAGGAGGGACTGCCACTGGCCCCCGTCCATTCCGCGTATACGTTCCCGCCATGAGACGCGCGGCCCTGCTCGCTGTCGCCGTGCTCGGCGCGCTCCCCGCGGCGGCGCCCGCCGACGGCGACCCGGCATCGGACGTCCTCATCGCGCAGGACGTCTACTACCCCTACGCGCCCAAGGTCGCGCGGCCGCTTGCGACCGCGCTGGACGCCCTGCTCAAGCGCGTGCGCACGGCCGGCTATCCGATGAAGGTCGCGCTGATCCAGACGCCCGCCGACCTCGGCGCGTATCCCAGCCTGTTCGGCGACTCCCAGCGCTATGCAGACCTCCTGGCCAAGGAGATCTCGTTCAACTCCCGGCCGCACCTGCTGGTCGTCATGCCGTCGGGCTTTGCGGGCGACAACCTCGGGCCGAAGGTCGACGAGGCGCTCTCGGGGATCGGCGTCGACCAGGCGGCGAAGTCGGACGGCCTCGTGCTCGCCGGCCTTGCCGCGGTCGCCAAGATTGCTTCGTCCAACGGCCATCCCACACCCGTGCCCGCAGCGGCGGCGACGAAGGTCGCGGCGTCGAAGGCGTCGTCGAAGCGCTCGACGCCGTCGCTGCTCGTCTACGGCGGCCCGGTCCTGCTGGTCGCGATCGCGGTCGGTGCGCTGCTGTACACGGGTCGCCGGCGCGAGGACGAGCCTGCCTGAAAGCGGGTGCTACCCTACGTAGGGTGAAGAAGACGAGCATCTATCTCGAGCCCTCGCTCGATGACGCGCTCGCCAAGCGCGCCGCGCAGGAGGGCGTGACCAAGGCGGAGTTCATCCGCCGCACCCTCGCCGGTGCCGTGACGCGCCCCAAGCGGCCCAAGCCCTCGATCGGGGTCTACAGCTCGAAGCGATGAGCGTCGTCATCGACACCTCCGCGATCGTCGCCGCCTACGACCGGTCCGACCCGGGCCACGACGCCGTCGCCGATCTCCTGCGCACGCTCGACGACGAGCTCGTGACGACGCCGCTCGTCGCGGCGCAGATGGATCGCGCGCTGAGCGGCACGCCGGGGCGCGACGCGCTCTGGCGCGACCTCGAAGGAGGCGCGATCACGATCCG
>JAWVFZ010000227.1:0-4788 GCA_033855555.1 Solirubrobacteraceae bacterium | reverse complement strand
ACGAGCAGCGCCCCGAAGAGATAGGGCGACGGCACGCCGGCGGCATCCAGCGCAAGCCCGGCCACCACGACGAGCGTTGCGAGCAACGTCAGCTGGACCAGGGTTCGCGCGGTCATGTCACCGCAGTCTCGCCGGACAGCCGCTCCGAAGGGTCTCAGAGGGCGCCTGGACCCGATCGCCAGAGGGCCCGTCTCGGGTCGCTCGGCGCTATACTTCAGCCTACGCCGCGGGGTGGAGCAGTCTGGTAGCTCGTCGGGCTCATAACCCGAAGGTCGCGGGTTCGAATCCCGCCCCCGCTATGTCCCTCCGGGTGACCGGAGGGCCTAGTTGAAAGCCCCCTCTCGCCAGGGGGCTTTCTTCGTTCCGTGGCCGGACGCCGGCTTTGCCCCGGGTCGAGGGGCAGCTACGCGGCCGGGGCGCGCAGCAGCGCCTCCACGCAGTAGGCCGTGGTGACCTCGTCCGATCCCCACGCCCACTCGCGCGACGGCCCGCCCCAGAAGAACGGGCTCCGGACCCACCAGCCGTCGGAATGCTGGGTCCGCCGTAGATGCGCGGCGCCCGCTGCGGCCACGTCCTCTCCGCCGTCCCAGTTCAGCAGCGCGCAGACGGCCCAGGCGGTGTCGAGCGAGCTCTCCCCGATCGATCCGTCGGGATTCGCGGCGGCGCAGAGGTGCCGGATCGACTCGTCGCGCACGGAGCGCAACGCGGTCACCCCGGCCCGATACGACCGGGACAGCATCTCCTGGAAGCTGAACGGGCTCATGTACCACCGGTCCGACGCCTCGGCGCCACGTCTGACGATCTCGGTCAGCCAGTCGACCACCGGCTCCGTCGCGTGATCGTGGCCCAGGTAGGCGAGGACGCTGGCGTTGACCATGGCGTCGACGTCGCTCGGGCTGGCCTCCCCGAGTCGCCACCAGCGCACAGCCTGCACGGGGCGCAGGTAGTAGCCGAACGCGACCCTCCAGAAGACCGGGTCGAGGGGAGCGCGGCGCGGCGTGATCCAGGTGTGGAACAGGCCCCGGCGGTCCCGGTTCGCCAGCAGGAGCGGGCGGTTGTCCGGCATCGGGATCCCTGCGCCTCGGAGCACTCCGGAGCAGCAGGCAATGGTGTCGACGTCGGCGGGGAAGCGCCCCCGAGCGCCGTGGTTGGGGCAGTAGCGCCAGACGCCACCGGGCTCCATGAGCTGGCGGATGAACCGGGTCGCGCCGGCGACGATCCTCCGGGCCCGCGGGTCGTCGGACATTTCGAGGCAGCGGGCGATGACGGCGGCCGAGAAGGGCGTCGTGTCAGGCAGGGTGGACGTCTCCGGCGCCCTCGGCTGCCAGCGGAGCAGGGGGAACTCGCCCGAGGGGTGCTGCCTGGCGGCGAGATGGTCCAGGGCGCGATCGATTGCGTTGCAGGCCGTCAACCGAACCTCGCCCGCGACAGACGAAGCCGAGCCCGCACCACGGTGCCGATCTCGTGCCAGGAATCGGCCGCCAGGCGCCGGGCGATGTGCGGGAAGACCAGCAGGTGGCCCGCCAGCACGATCGCGTCGGCGGGGTGCCGGAGCGCCGCGGTCAGCGCGAAGGCCAGCGGATAGACGGCCACTGTGTAGTCGTGCATGACGATCCGCTGACGGACGGCCGGAGTCACGACCACGAGGCGGAGGTTCCAGCGCGCCGCCCAGCGCCACTCGAGGAACAGATAGGGCGCGAGGAGCGCGGCTGCGGCGACGCCGGGAGCGAGTGCCAGGATCGCGACCAGGCCGGCGAGCTCGAGCGGGAACGCGAAGTAGCGGCCGGCGTTCCGGGCTCGCCCCGGGTCGGCCCGGGCGAACGTGCGCACGCCCGCGCGCAGGTCCGCGTCGAGGTCGCCGAGCTGGTGCCAGAGCGCGCCGCGCAGGCCCGCACCCATGCTCCACGCGCCGATCGCCGCAATCCAGGCCGGATTCACCCCGGCGTGCAGGTGCTCGAGGACCGCGACCGCGACCAGCAGGTGCGGGAACACGTGCGCGCCGGCCGCGTCGCAGATGAGCCCGCCGAGGCCGCGGCCCTTGAACCTCACGCCTGGCGCCGAGTACAGAGTGAACGCCAGCCACGCGCCGGAGTAGAGCCCGACGAGCGCGGGCTGGCCGCGCCAGGCGAGGACCGCGATCGCCGCCCCGGCGGCGACGATCACGCCGAGGGCGAGCGCGCACGCCAGCGGCGACCGCCCCTCCATCCGGTTGCGCTTGCCCGCGAGCCGGTCGACCTCGCGGTCGGTCACCTCGTTGAGGACGCTGACGTAGGTCGCGCAGATCGCGAGCGCGCCAACCGTGAGCACGATCGTGCCGACACATGCCGTCAGGTGGCCACCAGCCATGACTGCGCTCGCGTAGCCGGTGCCCGCGACAGGCGCCAGCTTGTGCTCCCACCACTCGCCGGCGCGAGCAGGCGCAAGCAGGTCCGTGAGGCGGGCTCGGGGCACGGCGGGGAAGATTCGCACGTCAGCTAGGGTTGAGCTGGTGCCCCCCGTCGTATCGGTCGTCATACCGACCTACAACCGGGCGTCATCGGTCCTTCGCGCAATCGACAGCGCACGAGCCCAGACGTATCCGCATGTGGAGATCGTCGTCGTCGACGACGGGTCGACCGACCGGACTGCCGAGGCGGTGCGATCGCGGCCTGAGGTGAACTATCTGTGGCAGCGGCGCAGGGGCTCAGGGGCGGCGCGCAATCGCGGTCTTGCCGCTGCTCGCGGCGAGCTCGTAGCGTCGCTGGACTCCGATGACGTCTGGGAGCCGGACTTCCTCGAGCGCAGCGTGGCGATCCTCGAGCAGCACGGGCTCGACTTCGCGTTCTCCAACTACCGGCGCGAGCCGGCCGAGCCCACCTATCTGGACTACGAGGTCGCGGCGGGCCGGCTCGACCGCTTCCGCGCCGAGGCACGTACCGACTGGGCGCTGCTCGACCCGCAGCAGGCGCGGGACATGTTCCTGCGCGGCTGCCCGGCACCGTCGTCCGCGATGCTGCTGCGCCGGGCGTCGATGCCGCCGCGCTGGAACGAGAACCTGCAGATCGCCGACGACTGGTATCTGCTGCTGGAGATGACGGTCCGCGCTCGCGCGCGGGGAGCCTTCACGCTGCAGCCGCTATGGACCAAGCGCGTCGACGGCTCCAACAAGTTCGACGGCCGGTCGCCTGCGTACATGGCTCGCGCCCTCTGGCTCCACGACCTCCGGTGGTTCCACCGCGACTTCGGCGAGCTGCTCTCTGCGCGCGAGCGCTGGCACTGGACGCACCGCGGCGTCAGGCAGCGTCTGTGGCTGGCCTGCCTGCAGCTGCGCGGTCTCGACGAACGCCTCCAGCCGCTGCACAGCGCAGCCTCCTAGACGGCGTGCGCCGCCGGTCCCGCGTGGTGCTCCTCAGCTCGTGCCCGGAGCCATGGGGTGGAAGCGAGGAGGTGTGGTTCGGCGCGGTGCGCGCCCTGCGCGAGCGCGGTCACAGCGTCGACGTGCTCAAGACGGTCGTCGACCCGAGCCATCCGCGGATCTTGGACCTGCGGGCGCTCGGCTGCCGCGTCGTCGACATCGACCGCTTCAGTGCGCGGCGCTTTTTGGGCGCCAACACCATGCTGCCGCGCGGTCTGGTGTTCGGAGACTTTCGCCTGGGGCAGCTCGAGGTCGCGTGGGAGTTCCTGTCGCGCGGACGACCCGACCTGGCGATCGTCTCCCAGGGCCTCAACTTCGACGGGATCAACCTGGCGGGCGCGTGCCTCCGCCTCCGTGTGCCGTACGTGCTGGTCGCGCAGAAGGCCACCGAGCTCCTTTGGCCCGAAGACCATGCGCGGCCGTATGTCGAGCGCGTGTATCGCGGAGCCCGGCGGGCCGCCTTCGTTTCCGAGCACAACCGTCGCCTGACCGAGAACCAGCTCGGGATCACGATCCCGGGCGCCGTGGTGCTGCCCAACCCGGTCCTGGTGGCGCGGAGAAGTCCACTGCCCTGGCCCGGCGTGAATGATGGCGAGTACCGGCTGGCCTGCGTCGGGCGGTTGTTCGCGTTCGAGAAGGCTCAGGACGTCCTGCTGGAGGTGCTGGCCCGCGATCACTGGCGGGATCGCCCTCTGCACATCAGCTTCCACGGCGAGGGCCGCAACCGCCGGGGATTGGAGGACATGGCCCGGCGGCTCGGGCTTCGGCGAGTGTCGTTCGCCGGCCAGTCTCCACGCATCGAGGACGTCTGGCGCGACCACCACGGGCTGATCCTTCCGTCGCGCGCCGAGGGAATGCCACTCGCGCTGCTCGAGGCGATGGCATGCGGCCGGATGGCTGTGGTCACCGACGTCGGCGGCAACGCGGAGCTCGTCGAGGACGGCGTCAGCGGCTTCGTCGCGGCGGGGCCGGTCCCCGCGGCGATCGATGACGCGCTGGAGCGCGCGTGGCAGCGCCGCGCCAAGTGGGAGGCGATCGGCGCGGCGGCCGCGGCGCGCATCGCAGAGCTGATGCCCGATCGCGATGGCTCGGCCCTGGCCGACCTCGTCGCGGACGAGCTCACACGATGAGCGTCAGGACTCATGCGCGCGTCCTTTCGGTGGTTGGGCATTCGCGCGCCTTGACCGCATCAGGTCTTCCTGAGATTGCCGTCGGATGAGGGTGAGAGCTCGTCAAGTTCCTCCTCAAGTAAGAGGCGGTGCCCAAGCACCTGGAGTACGTTCGGCCCGTGAGCCGGCTCTCGACCCTCGCGCGCCGCCATGGCTTCGACCTGCTGGTCGTCCTCGCCGCGATCGAGAGCACGCTGGAGGTCGCGCTACGGCAGGACACCGTGC
>JAWVFZ010000226.1:0-2656 GCA_033855555.1 Solirubrobacteraceae bacterium | reverse complement strand
CCGCGAAGCCGCCGGCGCTGTCGCCGTAGAGCGTGGAATAGCCGACCGCCATCTCCGACTTGTTGCCGGTCGTCAGCACGAGCCAGCCGAACTTGTTCGACAGCGCCATCAGCAGGTTGCCGCGGATGCGCGCCTGGAGGTTCTCCTCGGTGATGTCCGGCTCCCGGTCCGCGAAGGGCCCGGCGAGGATCTCCTCGTAGGCCGCCATCGGCGTTGCGATCGCAAGCTCGAGCAGCTCGACGCCCAGGTTGTCGGCGAGCACCTTGGCGTCCGAGCGCGTTCCCTCGGAGGAGTAACGCGACGGCATGGTCACGCAGGTCACGAACTCCGGCCCCAGCGCATCGACGGCGATCAGGAGCACGAGCGCCGAGTCGACGCCGCCGGAGAGCCCGATCACGACGTGCTCGAAGCCGTTCTTGGTCACGTAGTCGCGCGTGGCGAGCACGAGTGCCGCATAGACCTCGGAGTCGGCATCCAGCAGGCGCGCCACGTCGCCGCCGTAGGCCGCCACGCCATGGCCCTCGGGCGGCTCGCCCACGCTCGCGACGATCGGCACGGAAGCCTGGGCCGCGCGCGCGGCCGGGCGCTGGCGCGTGTCGCGCAGCCGCGCCGAGGCCGCAGCGGTCGTGTCGACCTCGCAGAACAGGAGCTCTTCGGCGAACTGCGGCGCACGCGCGATCACGTCGCCGTTGTGGTCGCAGACGAATGAGTGGCCGTCGAAGATCAGCTCGTCCTGGCCGCCCACGAGCCCGCAGAAGGCCACCGCGGAGATCGTGTCGGCGGCGCGCTGGGCGACCATCCGCTCGCGCCTGGCGCCCTTGCCCGCCTGGTAGGGCGACGCCGAGATGTTCACGATCAGGGTGGCGCCCGCGAGCGCCTCGTCGGCGGCGGGCGCTCCCGGGACCCAGATGTCCTCGCAGATCGTCAGGCCGACCTTGACGCCGTCGAGCTCGACGATCGCGCCGCCGGGGCCGGACTGGAAATAGCGCCGCTCGTCGAACACGCCGTAGTTGGGCAGCTGCACCTTGCGGTAGATCGCCCGGACCCGGCCGTCGGCGAGGACGGCCGCGGAGTTGTAGACGTCGTCGGCGCGCTCCGGGAACCCGACGACCGCCACGATGTCGCCGACGTCCGATGCGAGGCGCTCGACGGCCTCGCGGGCATCGGCGAGGAAGTGCTCCTTGAGCAGCAGGTCCTCCGGCGGGTAGCCGGTCACCGCGAGCTCGGGCACGAGCACGAGCCGCGCGCCGCCCTCGCGGGCGGCTGCGATGCCGTCGCGAATCTTGCGCTCGTTGCCGGCGATGTCGCCGACGACGGCGTTGAGCTGGCATAGCGCGATCCTCATCCGTCGCCTTGGCCCAGGTACGTGCTCACGAAGTCCTCCACGGCGGGATCCTTACCGTTCGGCGCCCGCAGCGACCGGTGGTAGGCACGCGCCAGGACGCCGGCGGTGGCCGGCACGCGGCGCACGATCACGGCCTGGCCTGCCTGGATGAGCGAGGCGTCGGGTCGCGCGGAGCCCGCCTCGGCCAGTGCGATCGCCCGCAGCGGCTTCTCGTCGGCCGCGGCGGAGTACTCGAGCACGATGTTCCCGGCGCGCAGCTGCGCCGAGGTCGCCGCCGGGTCGGCGCGGCCCGGGCCCTGGTTCCCGTTGGCCGAGGTCGTCGAGCTGTCGTGGGCGTCGAAGTACGAGAGCAGCGCGAAGACCCCCGCCGCGGCGACGACGAAGACCGCCAGACCGACGAGGACTCGGCGGATCAGGTCCCGACCGGCGTCGTCGCCCGTGGCCTACGCGCCCGCGCCGGCCGGCGGGCGGCGCCCTTGGAGCCCGGCACGCCGGCGGCGGCGGCCAGTGCGTCGATCGCACGCGCGACGTCCTCGCCGAGGGCCGCGAGGTGGGGCATGGCGTCGTAGTCGCCCAGAAGGCCGAAGCCGAGCCGCCCGTCGTAGCTCATGATCGCGATGCCGAGCGCCTGGCGCTGGGCGAGCGGCACCACCGGGTAGAGCCCGGTCAGCCGCCGGCCGAGGAGGTAGAGCGGTAGCTGCGGGCCCGGCACGTTCGTCACGACGAGGTTGAACAGCCGCTGGCGGGCCTGCAGGCGCGCCGCCTGGCTCATGATCGTCGTCGGCGCGAAGTCGGCCATCTCGGTCAGGCGTTGCGCGCCGACGGCCTGTCCCGAAGACTTGAGGTCGCCCATCGCCGTGTGGACGGCCTCGAAGACCGCCGCGGGGTCGGTGACACCGACCGGCAGCGGCGCGTACATCGCCGCGACGCGGTTGCCCAGCGCGCCGCGCTCGGCGTCCATGCGCACGGACACGGGCACCATCGCCTTGAGCACGAGCCCCTCGGTGTCGTGGCCCTCGCGGCGCAGGTACGAGCCCAGCGCGAGGGTGACGGACGCAAGCACCGCGTCGTTGAGCGTTCCGCCGAGGCCGTTCTTGATTGCCTTGAAGAGCGGCAGGTCGGCGTCGACCCATGTGTAGCGGCGGTGCGGGCCGATCGGCACGTTGAAGGGGGAGGGGGGAGCACCGCCGAGGCCTGCCCACGCGGTCGCGCCGACGCCCGCGACGGTCTCGGCGAGCCGGGCCGCGGCCTGGCGGGGAGCGCGCGTCAGCGCCCGGATACCGCGCACGGCCTCGGCAGGCACGGTCGCGC
>JAWVFZ010000225.1:0-5856 GCA_033855555.1 Solirubrobacteraceae bacterium | reverse complement strand
CGCGGCCGCTGGGGGGGGCTGGGCGCCCTCGACGTGGGCTTTCACGACCCGCCCGCCGGGCCGGGGGCCGGCGCCGGCCTGGTGGTACACGCCGCGCTCGCGCGCGATCCGGCGCGCGACCGGCGATGCCTTGACCCGCTCGCCCGAGGGCGAGGCGCCGTTGCCGCCGGGGGCGGGAGCCGGAGTCACCGGCGGCGCGGCCGCAGCGGGCGCGGGCGCTGCCTGGGCCGGCTCGGCGACGGCCGTGCGCGCAGGCACCGGAGCCGCCTCAGGCTTGGAGGCCGCCGCGGCCGGCGCAGCCGCGACGGGCGATGCCTCGCCGATCGTGGCGATGGTCTGCCCGATCGGCAGCGTGTCGCCCTCGGCCGCGATGATGTGCAGCGTCCCCGACGTGTCGGCCTCGTAGGGCATCGTCGCCTTGTCGGTCTCGATCTCGACGAGTTCCTCGCCGCGTTCGACCTGATCGCCCTCGGCCTTGAGCCATTTGAGGATCGTGCCCTCCTCCATCGAGTCGGACAGCCTGGGCATCACGACGTCGGGCATGCCCGAAAGGCTACTGCGGCGGCTGTGCCGCCATCAGTGGCCGCCCGATGAGCGCGGCTGCGGCCTCGGGCGCCTGCGCCGCGGCGAACAGGTGTCCCTGGCCGAGGTCGCAGCCGAGCTGTTTCAGGACGGCGAGCTGCTCGGCGGTCTCGACCCCCTCGGCGACGGTCGACAGCCCGAGCGCGTGGGCCAGCGAGATCACGGCTGCTGCGATGGACGCATCGCGGCTCTCGCGGCCCAGGCCGTCGACGAACGCGCGATCGATCTTGAGCACGTCGACCGGGAACTGGCGCAGATGCACCAGCGAGGAGTAGCCCGTGCCGAAGTCGTCGATCGCGAGCCTGACGCCGAGCGACTTCAGCGCCCGCAGCTGGGCGGTCGTCGCGGCGCCGGACTCCATCACGGCGCTCTCGGTGATCTCGAGGCACAGCGTCGCGGGATCGGTCCCGGTCTCGGCGAGCGCACGGCGCACGGTCGCCACCAGATCCGGCTGCGCGAGCTGGCGGGCCGACAGGTTCACCGACAGCCGCACGTGGCTCTCGCGCTCCCAGCGCCCGAACTCGGCGCAGGCCTCGCGCAGCACCCACTCGCCGATCGCCACGGCCAGGCCGGTCTCCTCCGCGAGCGGCATGAAGTCGGCGGGCAGGATCAGGCCGCGCAAGGGATGCTGCCAGCGGATGAGCGCCTCGAAGCCCACGATCGAGCCCTCGACCAGGTCGACCTCGGGCTGGAAGTGCAGGCGCAGTTCGCCGCGCTCGAGTGCGCGGCGCAGCGCGCTCTCGGTCTCCAGCCGGGTGACCGCGTCGGCGCGCATGGCCTCGTCGAAGAGCTCGTAGCGGCCCTTGCCGCGATCCTTGGCGCGGTACATGGCCGCGTCGGCGTCGCGGATGAGGTCCTCGGCGATATCGCTGGGGCCGCGCGCGATCGCGATGCCGACGCTCGTGTCCAGGAAGACCTCGCCGTCCTCGAGCACGAACGACTCCCTGAAGACGTCGACGATCCGCTGCGCGATGGTGGCAGCCTCGATCTCCCCGGCGATGTCCTCGCAGAGGATCGTGAACTCGTCGCCGCCGAAGCGCGCGACCGTGTCGGACGGGCGCAGCGCCGATGCGATCCGGCCCGCGACGTCGACCAGCAGGCGGTCGCCGGCGTCGTGCCCGAGCGAGTCGTTGACGACCTTGAAGCGGTCGAGGTCGCAGAAGAGGACAGCGATCGACCCGGAGTGCCGCTCGGTGCGCAGCAGCGCAAGTCCCAGCCGGTCGAGGAACAGCGCGCGGTTGGGCAGTCCGGTGAGGGGGTCGTGCAGCGCCGCATGCGAGAGCTCCAGCTCGGCCTGCTTTCGCTCGGAGATGTCGCGCATCACCGAGACCAGCTCGCGCACCTCGCCGCCCGAGTCGCGGACGGCCCGCGTCGTCGTCTCGAACCATCGCAATTCGCCGTCCTTGCGACGCAGCCGGAAGGCCACGGTCGCAGGTGCTTCGCCATCGAGCACGCGCTGGTGCGCCTCGGCCACGCGGTCGCGATCGTCGTCGGCGATGTGCTCGAAAGGGGAGGTGCCGATCAGCTCCTGGGGCGTGTAGCCCGTGATCGCGAGACAGGCCGGCGACGCGTAACGGTAGGTGCCGTCCGGCGCGTGGCGGGCGAGGAAGTCCGAGGAGTTGTCGGCGAGCATCCGGTATTCAGCCTCGCGGGCAGCCAGCTCGCGTCGCGCCTCCACCTCGCTGGTCACGTCCTCGAGCGAGCCGACGTACCCAGCGGGCTGCCCGTCGCGGTCGCTGAACGCGCTGGCGTGCGAACGCACCCAGCGCAGCTCTCCGTCGGGGCGCAGGATCCGGAACTCACTGCTCAGGTGCCGCTCGGCGGCGGCTGGCCCGCTCTCGCCGATGACCCGTTCGCGTTCGTCGGGATGGATCATCTGCAGCCAGCCGTGCCCCGCAAGCTGGTCCTGCGTGAGCCCCGTCAGCTCGACGAGCCGGTCGTTGGCGTACAGCAGGCAGCCGGTGAGATCCAGCGCGTAGATGCCGTTCGGAGCGGCCGCCGACAGCGAACGGAAGCGTTCCTCGCTGGCGGCCAGCGCCTCCTCGAACAGCTTGCGATCGCTGATGTCGATCATCTGCCCGAGGAAGTGCAGCGGGCCGTCGGGGCCGCGGATCACCCGGACCGCGAGCGTCGCCCAGACGAAGGACCCGTCGGGGCGCAGGTAGCGCTTCTCGGTGCGCCACGAATCGATTTCCCCGCTGACCATCCGCTCGACCGCGACGCCGTTGGCCTCGAGGTCGTCGGGATGCGTGATGTCCTTCGCGGCAACGCCAACGAGCTCGGCCTCCGTGCGACCGACCATCTCGGCGAAGCTTCGGTTGACGCGTCGGAAGCGGTCGTCCAGGCCGGTGATCGTCATGCCGATCGCCGCCTCGTCGAAGGCATAGGAAGGCGGTGCGGAATGGAGCTCCACCCACCGATCATCGGCAGGTGCAGGCAGAACTGCAAGCTTGGGCCGGATCTAGGCGTCCCGGAAGGTCGCCAGGACCGCGTCGACGATCTGCTGCTCGTGGGGGTAGGCGATCTCCTCGAGGTTCTTCGCGTAGGGCATCGGCACGTCGGCGCCGGTGACGCGGCCCACGGGCGCGTCGAGGTCGTCGAACGCCTGCTCCTGGATGAGCGCCGCGAGGTTCGCGCCGACGCCACCGTGGGGCCAGCCCTCCTCGACGATCACGGCCCGGTTGGTCTTGCGCACCGAGGCGAGGATCGTGTCGAGGTCCAGCGGGCGCAGCGTGCGCGGATCGATGACCTCGGCCTGAACCTCGTGCTCATCGGCGAGCACGGTCGCCGCCTTCTGCGCGGTCACGGCCATGCGGCTGATCCCGATGATCGTCACGTCGTCGCCCTCGCGGCGGATCGCGGCGCGCCCGAAGTCCTCGACGTGGTCGCCGTCGTCGGGCACCTCGCCGCGCTGGCCGTAGAGGTACTCGTGCTCGATGAAGACAACGGGGTTGTCGTCGCGGATCGCCGCCTTCAGAAGCCCCTTGGCGTCGGCCGCGGTGGAGGGGGTGGCGACGAGCAGGCCCGGCACATGGAGGAAGAACGCCTCCCAGGAATGCGAGTGAGTCGGGCCGAGCTGGTGACCGGCGCCCTGCGGCATCCGGACGACGAGCGGCACGCTGACCTGGCCGCCGAACATGTACCGGATGTGCGCCGCGTGGTTGATGATCTGGTCCATCGCCAGCAGCGAGAAGTTGATCGTCATCAGCTCGACGACGGGCCGCAGGCCGATCATCGCCGCGCCGACGCCCATCCCGACGATCGTGTTCTCGGAGATCGGCGTGTCGCGGACGCGCTTCTCCCCGAACTCGGCGAGCAGCCCGTTGGTGACCTTGAAGGCGCCGTTGAAGACGCCGATGTCCTCGCCCATGAGGATCACGTTCTCGTCGCGGGTCATCTCCTCGCGCAGCGCCTGGTTGAGCGCGTCGCGGTAGCGGACGATCGCCACTAGTTGTCCTCGACGGCCTGCGTCATCTGCTGCGGGATCTCGCCGGTCGAAGGCGTGGCGTCGGCGGCATCGTGCTGGGCCATCGAGCGCTCGTCTTCGCCCTTGTGCGGCTCGGGCGAGCGCTCGTCGAGCGAGTACCAGCCGCGGACCTGGCCGCCGAGCACGTAGATGTCGTCGTAGAGCGACTCCGGCGGGGGATGCGGCGATGCGTCGGCGAACGCCACTGCCTCGTCGATGCGCGCGACTGCGTCGGCATCCATCTGCGTGCGTTCGTCGGCGTCGATGATGCCCTCGGCGACGAGCCGGTCGCCGAAGGTCAGCAGCGGGTCCCGCGCGCGCCACTGCTCGACCTGCTCCTTGGTGCGGTACTCCTCCGGATCGGCCATCGAGTGGCCGCGGAAGCGATACGTCAGCGCTTCGACCAGCATCGGCCGGCGCTCCTCGCGCGCGATGCGCAATGCCTCGGTGGTCACGTGGTAGGTGTCCAGCGGGTCCATCCCGTCGCACTGCATGCCAGGAACGCCGAAGCCCTCGCCGCGCTTGTGCAGGTCGGTCACCGCGCTGTGGCGCTCGAGCGCCGTGCCCATGCCGAAGCGGTTGTTGGTGACCATGAAGACCACCGGCAGGCGCCAGAGCGCGGCGAGGTTGAGCGTCTCGCCAAACGTGCCCTGGTTCGACGCGCCGTCGCCGAACTGGCACAGCGTCACGTCGTCGGCGCCCTGGTAGTCGGAGGCGAGCGCGAAGCCGGCGGCGATCGGCAGGTTGCCGCCGACGATCCCGTAGCCGCCCATGAAGCGCTTCTGAAGGTCGAACATGTGCATCGAGCCGCCACGGCCCTTGGACGTGCCGTCGACGCGCCCGAAGAGCTCGGCCATGACGCGCTTGGGATCGGTGCCGCGCACGATCGCGTGACCGTGGCTGCGGTAGGTGGAGATCAGGAAGTCGCTGTCGCGCAGCGCGCGGCCCGAGCCGACGATCGTCGCCTCCTCGCCGATTGCGAGGTGAAGGAAGCCGCCGACCTTGGCCTTGGCGTACATCTCGCCCGCGCGCTCCTCGAAGCGGCGGATGGTCATCATCGTCCGCAGCCACTCCTTGGCGACCTCGGGCTCTGGAAGTGCGTGCTCCGGCATGGCGCTCTGAGGGTACCCGGTGGCGATCCGTAGCCTGTGCCGCGTGCCCGGCCTGCGCAGCGTACGCGCCACCCGCTACGCGATCCCGCTGCGCGAGGGCGGCTCGCTGCCGGGCGTGGTCGAGGCCGACGACGACGGGATGTACGTCGTGAAGTTCCGCGGCGCCGGGCAGGGCGTGAAGGCGCTGGTTGCCGAGGTGATCGCCGGCGAGCTCGCGCGCGCCGTCGGCCTGCCGGTGCCGGAGATCGTGCTGGTCGACGTCGACCCCGTGCTGGGCCGCGCGGAGCCCGACCCGGAGATCCAGGAGCTCATCGAGGCGTCGGGCGGGCTGAACGTCGGCCTGGACTTCCTGCCCGGCGCGCTGGCGTGGGATCCCGCCTTCGCCATCGATCCCGGCCTCGCGGCGCGGATCGTCTGGCTCGATGAGATGGTGCTGAACATCGACCGCACGCCGCGCAACCCCAACCTGCTCGTGTGGCACGACCGCCTGTGGCTGATCGACCATGGCGCCGCGCTCTTCCCGCACCACGCGGGCGACATCGCGGAGTCGGCGCGCCGCGAGTTCACCGCGATCGCCGACCACGTGCTCGCGCCCTATGCCGGCCCGCGGGTGGGTGGGGACGGCTATTCCTTCGACGCCGAGAGGATCGTGTCGCTCGTGCCGCCCGAATGGCTCGACGTCCCGGCCTCGTCCTA
>JAWVFZ010000224.1:0-8223 GCA_033855555.1 Solirubrobacteraceae bacterium | reverse complement strand
GCCGATCCAGATGGGGAGGAACTTGTTCGATTCGACGGTCTTGAGGAGCACGATCGGCTGCTTGCCAACCATGTCGAAACTCACTCCGTAGATCACCATCTCCTGCACGACGACGGCTCCTCACTCGGGGGGACCGGGTGCGCTCAAGTATAGGACGGGCACCCGCGCCGCCCGGGAGGCCCGCAGCGCTCCTGCCCGCCCGCTGCCTTCGACGGCCTGTCAGTTCGGTGATAGCGTGGCGAACCCGCCGCAGCACGGCGCCCCTGCCCGCCCCACAGATGTCGTTGAGCCCGGCCGAACCTCCACGCGGCGACCGCCTTGCCGCGACACGCGCTCGTGAGGCGAGGGTGTGAGCTGGCAGCTCGCGACCGCGGCCAACGTCGCGTGCGCAGGCGCGTACGCGACCATCGGCTACCTGATCATCTCCGGCCTGCTGGCCACCGGGCAGCTGCGCACGAACCGCCTGGGCGTCGCCACGGCGCTGATCTTCGTCACGTCGGCGATACACCATGGACTGCTGGGCGTGCAGATGCTGCTGCCCTCGATCGGCGTCGATGACGCGCACGGCCACGCCCTGCGCAGCGCATGGGACTGGCACAGCGTCGCCTGGGACCTCCTGACCGCCGCTGTGGGCATCTATTACCTCTCGCTGCGGAGCTCCTACACGAGCGTGCTGCGCGGGGCCCAGATGTTCGAGGATCTGAAGGTGCGCGAGCGCCAGGCGCTCGAGATCAACGACAGCATCGTCCAGGGTCTGACTGTCGCGAAGTACGCCATGACGATGGGTGCCGACGACCGCAGCCAGCAGGCCATCGAGGACACGCTGAAGCGCGCCCGCATCATCATCACCGACCTGCTCGGAGAGCCCGGGACCGAGATCGAGCTGGGCCCGGGCGATCTGCGCCGCGCCGCGCCCGCTGCGATCCGCGTCGACGGGGACGGGGCCGCATGACCGAGCCGATCCGCGTCTTCCTGTGCGATGACGTGCCCGAGCTGCGCACGCTGCTGCGCTTCGCCCTCGAGGAGGACCCGGGGGTCCGCGTCGTGGGCGAGGCCGGGGACGCCTCGTCCGGCGTGGAGCGCGTGACGGAGCTCCAGCCCGACGTCGTCCTCCTGGACCTGTCGATGCCGGGCCTCGACGGTCTCGAGGCGATCCCGCTGCTCCAGGACGCAGCCCCGGGGATCGGCATCATCGTCTTCTCTGGTTTCGCGGCCGACCGAATGCGCGGCCCGGCGCTCGCCCTGGGCGCCGACCGCTACCTGGAGAAGGGCGAGCCGCTCGAGGTGATCCGCCAGACCGTGCGCGAGGTCGCCACCAAGCGCCCGCGCGGCGACGGCGACGCGCTCGCGGCCGGCTGAAGCCTCCCGGTCAATAGCCCAAGAACATGTGCGGGTGCGCGCGCACGTACCGGGCCGCCAGCACATCCAGGCCGTGCTCGCCGGGCGGAGGGTTCGACCATGCATCGTCGAGGCGCGCGAAGGCTTCCTCGGGGAGGCCCTCCAGCCGCGCCACACGTGGAGAGCTCTCCCGCGGGACGGCGAACGTCTGCCCGCCCATCAAGACCCGGTTCGCGGCCTCGGCGAGCCGCGCGTAGCGGTCGGCGCCGATCGCGCGCGCGGCGGCGGGCACGTCCTCGGCAAACGAGCCGCTCGAGTTGAAGTAGAACTGCGAGAAGCCGCCGTTCTGCACCTCTGCGTCGACTTCGAACAGCGTGTTGAGCGCCCTCTGCCCCTTGTTCAGGCGCGCGAGGCGTGGGTCCCCGGCGAGCGGCGATCCGAGCTCGACGTCGATGCGCTCGAGGACGGTGAACCACACATCGAGCGCCGCCTTGCCGACGATGGACCGCGGCGACACCTTCAGGTCCGGGCGGGTGCCGAGCCGCCGTCGGACCGCGGCGCGCTCCTTTCTGGTTTGCGCCGCTTCGTCGGCGGCCGAGCGCGATGGCGGCTCCGGGGACTGTTCGTAGAACGAGGCTGCGCTGCGCCCACCCGCGGGCGCAGCGTCCGTCGTGGCCGCGGTCGTTGCGGATCCCTTGCCGCCGCATCCGGCGGCGGCGCTGAGCGCGAGTGCTGCGATGCCTGCTGCGCGAGCCGTCACGGGACGACACTAGCTCGACGACGGGACAGCGCGCCGATATTCAGGGCAGCGGAACTTTGCCACCGCCGGCCAAGCAGTCAGCCAGGTAGAGCGCTGTGCCCGCGTCGCCGGTCCAAAGCGTGTACCGGCCACGCCCGAGCTCGGCGCGTGCCTGCGCCACCTGGGCCACCGCATGCATAGCGAACGCGCGGGCGCGTTCGAGCCACAGCTCGTCCCCGGTGCGCTCGAAGAGCGCCAGGAACGCGTAACCGTTTCCGGCCGTGCCGTGGCAGAGGTTCGCCCCCTTCGCCAGAGGCCCGGCGCGCCAGGTCAGCTCGCCGCCCGCGAGGAGCAGCCGCTCATGCTCGTCATCGCCGGGCGCAACCGCTCCCAGCGAGGCGACAACGCCCGGCGCCCCGTGACACCACTGCAGGCGGATGTGCCCGTCCCGAGCGCTTCTCAGACTCTTCGCCGACGCGATCGGCGGCCAGTTTGCGAGGCCATCCTCCTCGACCGCGTAGCGCCGCGTCGCCTCCGCCGCGCGCCGATCAAGCTCTTCGTCGTCAGCCCGGCACAAGGCGAGCACGCAGCCGGCGAACCCGTGGGCGGGACCGATGAACTGCTCCACCAGCCCGTAGAGCTGCTGTGTCCAGAGGCCCGTCTGCGGATCCCGTTCGCCGCGCAGCCACGCCGCGCTCTCAAGCCAGAGATCGCGCCACCGGGCCTCGCCGGTCAGCTCGTGCATGGCACCCGCGGCGAGCATCGTCCCGGGGCTGCCCCACATCACCTCGCGCCGCTCGTCCCGCGTGTTCGCCCCGATCAGCTCGTAGAGCCGGTCGGCGTTCTCGTGCGAGGGCGAGAGCCGTTGCAACGTGAGCCGGATCCCCGTCTCGCCCATCCAGAGACTCCGCTCGTGGTCCTCTTCGGGGAAATCGGGCTCGTACGGCCGCTCGAGATAGGGAACATAATCGCGGCGCAGTTCGGTCAGCCCGCTGCGCTGCAGCGAGTCGAGCGCCTGCACGACCCCCGCGCCACCCAGGTAGACCGTGCGAAACGGACGCTCGCGGTCGTCGTCCTGCGGGTGGTTCGGCCAGCCCTCGTCGAAGGCTCCCTCCGCGTCCGCGACGATCTCGTTGATCGCGGCCCGGACACGACCCGGATCCCATCGGTCCTCGGTCAGCCGCTCGTGAGCATCGGGCCCGAAGAGCATGTTGCGACACTAAACACATGAACGTCGAGCTCGACCCCTCCAAGAAGCTGAGACTCGCAGACGCCGAGATCGCCCGCATCGGGCTGGGGACGAACCGTCTCACCAATACGCCGGCGAACGTCGCCTTCCTGAAGGAGGCAGTCGCCGCCGGCGTGGGGATGATCGACACCGCTCACTCGTACACCGGAGGGGAGAGCGAAGCGACGATCGGCGCGGCGCTGTCTGCGGATCCCGACCGTTGCATCGTGGCCACGAAGGGCGGATATGGAGGCGCCGGCCACGGACGCCCGGAGGTCCTCCACGCCGAGATCGAGGAGAGCCTTCGCCGACTGCGCACCGACAGCATCGCTCTCTACTACCTACACAGGGTCGACCCGGAGACGCCGCTCGAGGAGACCCTCGCCGCCATCAAGGAGTACCGCGACAACGGCAAGATCCGGCACGTCGGCATCTCCGAGGTCTCGATCGACGAGATCGAGCGGGCCCGCCAGGTCGTGCCGATCGCCGCCGTCCAGAACCACTACAACCTCTCCGAGCGCAAGCACGAGGCGGTCGTGGACCACTGCGCAGCAGAGAACATCGTCTTCGTTCCCTACTTTCCGCTGCGCGCCGACGGCGGTCCGGCCCTCGCGGAGATCGCAGCGCGACACGGCGCCACCCCCGCGCAGATCACGCTCGCATGGCTCCTCAGGCGCTCCCCGGCGATGCTGCCGATCCCGGGGACACTGTCGCTCGAGCACCTGAAGCAGAACCTGGCCGCGCTGGAGATCGAGCTGACAGACGCTGAGTTCGAGGCGCTGCTCTAGGCCACGCGGGCTCCTGTTCGCGGCACGGATGCAACACTGCGCGGCGATGACGGTGCCCGGAAGCTGCCGGTGAGACGGTCGGTCGTCGCGCTCGCCGCGGCCATTTCATGCTGCATCGCCCCGACTGCGGAAGCCGCGCCCTCCCCGCCACCGAGCGGTTTCTACGGCGTCGCCGCGTCGGGCCCGGTCCTCGACGGCAGGGTCTCGCTCACGCGTGAGCTGCGGCGCATGCGCAGCAACGGCGTCGAGCAGATCTCGGTGTCGCTGTACTGGTCACAGGTCGAGCCCAGCGGCCCGCCGGATGTCGCACCCGAGGACTGGAGCGAGCTCGACACGGTGGTCGCCAAGGCCGCCGCGAAGCACCTCCGTGTGCTGCCCGTCGTCGTCGGCGCGCCGGCGTGGGCGCGCCTGGACGCCACGCTTCCGTTCTCGCCGCCCGCGGATCCCGCCGCCTACGGCGCGTTCGTCGGGCGCGCCGCAGCCCGATACGGCCGCGGCGGGACATTCTGGAAGGCGCACAAGAGCCTCCCGTCCCTACCGATCCGCGACTGGCAGATCTGGAACGAGCCGAGCGGGGGCAACGGCGTCGACGACCCCAGCATCTTCTGGCAGGACGCGGCTCCATGGGCAGATCGCTACGTGGCGATGCTCAAGGCGTCGCGGGCCGCGCTGCGGCAGGCCGATCCTTCGGCGCGCGTGGTCCTGGGCGGGCTGCTGGGCCGCAGCTGGGACGCGCTGTCGTTGCTCTACGCCCACGGCGCCGGACCGTACTTCGACATCCTTGGCGTGCACCCGTACACCGGCCACGCCGACCGCGTCGACGACCTGATCCTCAAGTGCCTCAGCGTCCTGAACAGCCACGGGGACCGGCGCAAGCGCGTGATCGCCACGGAGCTCGGCTGGCCGTCGTTCAACAGCCCGTCCTACAAGCAGGTCGGCGCCACGCAGACCGCCAAGGACCAGCGCCAGTACGCGTACAAGATGCTTCACGAACTGTCGAGCGAGCACAAGGCGCTACGCCTCGACGCGATCTTCTGGTTCACCTGGATGACGACCGACACGAGCGCCAACGACGCATTCGACTACTCCGGCCTGACGCGGTTCACCGTCAAGCACACGGTCGTCGCGAAGCCGGCGCTCGGCGTTTTCCGGCAGCTCGCACTCAGCGCCCGGCGCGCCCGCGCGCGCTAGGCAGTCACGAAGAAGATGGGCGATCCAGGACTCGAACCTGGGACCTCCTCCTTATCAGAGAGGCGCTCTAACCGACTGAGCTAATCGCCCGCGCGAGCGGGCAGTGTAGCGCGGGTCAGGCGACCGCCCGGGGCCGCACACGGCGGGCCAGGGCGACGGCTTCGTCGGCCGACGAGAAGGCGAGCTCGACCTTGAAGCCCGTGCCCGCGGTGCGGACGCGCACGTCGGTTCCGAGGGCTGCGCCAAGGGCCGCCGCGATCTCCTCGGCGGCATGGGCCTGGTCGGGATGGACCGCGGCACGGCCGGTCGCGGCGCGCGACCCACCGTCGGCGGACCCGGCCTCGCGGGCCTTCTGCTCGGTCACGCGGACCGACCAGCCGTACTCGGCGGCGGCGCGCGCCAGGCGCCGGCGGTCGGCATGGTCGGGGGCCATGAGCAACGCGCGGCCGTGGCCCTCGCTCAGGCGCCCGTCCTCGATCAGCGCGAGCGCGTCGTCGGGAAGATCCAGGATCCGCAGGAGGTTGGAGATCGCGACGCGGCTGCGGCCGACCCGGCGCCCGACCTCCTCGCGCGACAGGCCGAGCTCCTCGACGAGGGCCGCGACGGCGCGCGCCTCCTCGACCGGGTTGAGGTCCTCGCGGGCCATGTTCTCGACCAGCGCGACCTCGAGCGAAGTCGCGTCGTCGTGGTCGCGGATCAGCGCCGGGATGCGCTCGAGGCCGGCCAGCTGCGCGGCGCGCCAGCGGCGCTCGCCCGCGACGAGCTCGTAGGTGCCGCCGGCGACCGGCCGCACCAGGATCGGCTGGACGACACCGCGCTCGGCCAGCGAGCCGGCGAGCGCCTGCAGCGCGTCGTCGTCGAAGCGCTTGCGGGGCTGGCCGGGGTTGGGCGCGACGAGCTCGACAGGGAGCTCGCGCAACTCGGGCGGCGGCGCAGCCTCGCCCTCGGCCGGCTTGGACACGCTGAGGATCGCGGCCAGGCCGCGTCCCATTCCCCGGTCAGCCACGGCTGGCGACCTCCTTGGCGAGTTCGAAGTACGCGTCGGACCCGGCGCAGTGCGGGTCGTGGTGGATAACCGGCCGCCCGAAGCTCGGCGCCTCGCTGATCCGGACGTTGCGCGGGATCACGGTGTCGAAGACGAGCGCCGGGAAGTGCTCGCGCACCTCGCGCTCGACGTCGCGCGCCAGCCGCGTGCGGCCGTCGTGCATGGTGAGCAGCATGCCCGCGACGGTGAGCCGCGGGTTGAGCTCGCGCTGGACGAGCTGCAGGGTGTCGAGCAGTCCGGCGAGCCCCTCGAGCGCGAAGTACTCGGTCTGGACCGGCACGATCACCCGGTCGGCGGCGACCAGCGCGTTCACGGTGAGCGGTCCCAGCGACGGCGGGCAGTCCAGCAGGGTGAAGGCGAACCGCTCGCGAACGCCCGACAGCGCGTCGCGCAGGCGTGTCTCGGAGCCGGGCTGGCGCGGGAGCTCGACGTTCGCGCCGGCAAGGTCCGGGTTCGCGGGGAGCAGGTGAAGGCCGGGGATGGTGGACTCGACGATTGCTTCTTCGGCCGTCGCTGCCCCGGTCAGCACCTCATAAACGCTGGGATGCGTGTCCTTGGGATGGCCGAGGCCCACCGTCGCATTGGCCTGGGGGTCGATGTCGATGAGCAGCGACGGGTAGCCGGCCTCGGCGATGCAGGCCGCCACGTTGACCGCGGTGGTGGTCTTCCCCACGCCGCCCTTCTGGTTGGCGATCGCGTAGATCGAGCCCATCGCGGCCACGGTACCGGCGGCGACGGTCGGACCCGCGTCCGCTCTTCGTTCGGGGCCGAACGCTCACCCTCGAGGTGAGGCCTGGATCGGTCGTTTGCGGGCCATTCCCGCTCGTCGGGGAAAGCGGTCCGGCACCGAACCAACCTTGAGGTAGAGGTGGAGGTGGCGATCCCGCGCCGCCGCGAACGGCTGGACGCGGATCACCGCGGCAGGCTCCATCCCGAGCTCGGCGGCCGCTGCCGCGCCGTCAGCCTCCTCGGCCGCGTCGCGGCGCCCCTTCCAGGCGACCAGCGACCCGCCCTCCCCCAGCAGCGGTGCGGCGTACTCCACCAGGACGCTCAGCGACGCAAGGGCGCGCGCGGTCACGAGGTCGTGCGCGCCGAGTCCGGCCGGCCACTCCTCCGCGCGCGCGTTCACCACCGCGGCGTTCTTCAGGCCCATCGTCTCGATCGCCCGCTCCACCCAGGCGCACTTGCGCCCGGCGGACTCCACGAGCGTCACGCTGGTTTCCGGCAGCACCGCCGCGAGGATCAGGCCGGGAAATCCCGCGCCGGCGCCGAGGTCGGCGATGCGACGGGCATTGCGGACCTGTTCGAGCTCCAGCCCGCTGAGGCTGTCGGCCACGTGGGTGTCGATCGCCTCCGCGCGGGCCCGCACGGTCGTCGGGGCGGACGGGTCAGCTTCGAGCAGCGTCAGGAGGCGCTCGATCGCGGCGTTCGCCTCGGGCGCCAGGCCCAAGCGTTCCACGTGAAACGCCTCAGTCGCGCAGCGGCGCGACGACCAGGTGGCGGTTGGGCTCGTCGCCCTCGCTGTAGGTCTCGACGTCGCCGCGGTCGCGCAGGTACTCGTGGACCAGCTTTCGCTCCGTGGCGCTCATCGCGTCGAGCGATACCCCGCGCTCGAAGCGCAGTGCCTCATCGGCAGCCTCGTTCGCCTGGCCGCGCAGCGCCTCCGCGCGGCGTTCGCGGTAGCCCTCGGCGTCGATCTCGACAAGCCGGCGCTCGCCGGCGGCCTTTGCCACCACGCGCATCGCGAGATGCTGGACGGCGTCGATCGTCTGGCCGCGGCGGCCGATGAAGAGGCCGAGGTCCTCGCCTTCGAGCGATCCGCGCACCAGCTCGCCGTCGTCGTCGACGGTCACCCGGGCATCGAGCCCCATGGCCTCGATGAGGTGGCCGAGCA
>JAWVFZ010000223.1:0-3749 GCA_033855555.1 Solirubrobacteraceae bacterium | reverse complement strand
CGGCGCATCAGCCCCCGCCTCCGAGCAGGTAGTCGAGCAGCGCGCTCGCAGGATCGCCCGAGCTCGTGGAATTGGAGCTCGTGGGCGCCTGCGGCGTCGGAGCGCCCGAGGATGACGGGGCCGAGCTGCTGCCGCTGGGCTTGCTGCCCGGAAGCAGGGCGGGGGGCAGGGAGATCGCGTTGCTGGACTTCTGCGAGCCCTTGGGGGCCTTGCCCGTGCCGGTGGTCCCGAGCACCTGCTGGACCGTCTTGCCGTCACGCAGGATCGCGTCCTCGCGCGCCAGCGCGGGCGAGCGTCCGGCGGAGCTGGCGGCGGTCGCCGTGCGCGCCGTGGCCGAGCGGAAGTTCGCGGTGCACGACGGGTCGTTCGCGATCGCGTACGTCGAGCACAGGTTCACCAGCAGCTGCGCGCGCAGGTAATGGCCGTAGGAGTCGAATCCGTTGATGGCCGCCACTTGGTAGAAGAGGTAGTCCATCAGCCGCTCGATGCCGCCCGTGTCGCGGAAGCTGGTGAGTAGCGAGGAGAGGTTGCTCGAGAGCGGCTTGACCTCGGTGCCGAAGGTCTTCAAATCCTGCGCGATCGGCTTGGCCTTGACGAGCGCGACGCGGCCAACGTCGGCGGCATCGCCCAGCGACGTGAGCGACGGCGTGGCCGACTTGCTGAACGGGCCCAGCGCCATGACGAAGCGGCTGATCGCCGGCGCCTGGGCGCCCAGGTCCTCCAGCACCGGCGACATCTCGTCCGACAGCGCGCCGAGGCGCACCATCGTCGGCTTGAGCTGACTCAGGAAGGCAGGCAGTTTCTGGATGTTCTGCTCGAAGGCCCCGCTCTTCTCGGCGGTGGCCTGGGCGACGTTGCCGGCCTTGTCGACGAAGTCGGCGACCTTCGCGCGTTCCCGTGCCAGCGGCGCCAGCGCGACGTCGGAGTTGCGGGCCAGGTCGCGCAGCACCGTGTTCTCGCTGGCGAGGAGCTTGAGGACCTTGTCGGTCTCCTTCAGCGCCGGGTCGGCGTTGCGGATGACCTGGTTGAGGTCCCCGCCGCGGCCCGCCAGGCCGGTGCCCAGCTCGTTGAGGATGATCGACAGCCGCTCGCGGTAGGGCAGGCGCAGGATGTTGTTGAGCAGGTCGATGTCGATCGGCCGCGAGGTCTGCGAGGCGGGGATCAGGTGCTGGCCCTTGTGGCTCGGGTCCTCGGGCAGCAGCGGCGGGACCTGCGCGCCGGCCGGGCGCGGCTGGGTCGGCGTGCACTCGACGAACTTCTCGCCGATCAGCGACTGCGGGCGGATCGTGCAGGTTGCGTCCTTGC
Source organism: Solirubrobacteraceae bacterium (assembly GCA_033855555.1). GTDB lineage: Bacteria > Actinomycetota > Thermoleophilia > Solirubrobacterales > Solirubrobacteraceae > AC-49. Next base: position 2,444 of record JAWVFZ010000223.1, on the reverse strand, counting down.
GCCAGTCGCCGAAGCCCGGGAGATCGATGCGCAGCACGACTGCGGCCTTCTGGTCCTTCGTGACGTCAAGTGACTCGATCTTGCCGACCTTGACGCCGGCGATCTTCACATCCTCGCCCGGGATGACCGAGAACGCGTTGTTGAAGATCGCGCGCACGGTGTAGCCCGAGCCGCCGCCGTTCGAGGCGCCGGTGGCCATCACGAGGACCACCGCGGAGGCGCAGAGCACGAGCGCTATGCCGAGGACGCGTTTCATGGGCCAGGGAGCTGGAGGCTCGGGTCGCAGTCCAGCGAGTTGTCGAAGTCGCGCCACGGGGCGGAGCCGTCCGCCGGAGCCTGGCTGGCGGCGCCCGGACAGCGCTTGATCGCGCCGGTCTGCAGGCCGGCGAGGCGCAGCGCGTTGGGGATCGGCGTGAGCGTGCCGCCCGTCGGGTTGTCGGCGAACGAGAAGGTGTTGAAGATCGGCTGGATGCGCGCGTAGTGGCCGTTGGCGTCGTAGTTCGCGGCGCCCTGGCCGAAGTCGCGCAGCCAGCCGACGAAGTCCGCCGGGTAGGGGCGGATGAACTTGACCACCGGCTGGGTCTTGTCGAGCGCGGTGATCGAGTTCGCGAACACCGGCTTGGCGGTGCGCTCGAGCGTGGGCGCCTTGCGCAGCAGCTCGATGAGGTCGTTGTTGGGGCCCTTGCGGCGGATGAGCTTGCGCAGGTCGGCGATCGTCGGGCGTGCGTCCTGCACCAGCGGGCGCAGCGCTGCGAAGAACGGCGCCAGCCGCTTGGTCGCGGGCTTGGACGCCGCGACGAGGGTGTCGAGGTCGTCCAGCGTCGAGCGCAGGTTCACGAAGGTCGTGTTGGCCTGGCGCAGCGTTCCCGGAAGCAGCCCGAGCGCGCGGGCGAGCGCGACGTTCTCGGACCCGATCGCCGCCGCGGTGGTGTTCGCGTTGGAGACCAGGTTGGCGAGGTCGTCGCGGCGCGAGGCGATCGCCGTGACGGTCTTGGACGAGTTGACGATGAAGTCCTGGAAGACCTGGCTGTCGCGGTCGAGCTCGTTGACCAGGCGGCTGGAGGTCGAGAGCGCGGGGCTGAAGTACTTCGCGGCCTGCTGGACGTTCTTGCCCTGCCCCTGGTACTGGGCGGCGGTGCCCTGGATCACCTGCTGGAGGCCCTTGCGGGTCTTGGGATCAAGCGTGTTGAAGAGCTGGTCGAGGTCGACCGGCGCCGTCGTCTTGTCCTGCCCGAGGGTGGCCCCGTCCTGGAGCTTCGGGTTGGAGTTCGGGCCCGGAGTCAGCGCGACGTAGCGGTTGGCGACACCCGACAGCGACGTCGCCCGGATGATCGCCGTCGTGCCGTCGTGCAGCGGCGCGAAGTCGCTGTCCACCGCGATCGTGATCGCCGCCTGGTTGTCGCTGGTGAGCTCGATCTTGCGCACCGAGCCGACGCGCCGGCCGCCGACCTGGACGTCGTCGTCCTTGACGAGCTGGCCGGCGTTCTGGAACAGCAGCCTGTAGGTGTGCTGGCTGCCACCGGAAAGGAGGACCACCGCCACGACCACTGCTGCCACCCCGAGCGCGCCCAGCGCGACGCCACGGGCGGCCGTCATCCGCACGCCTCGGCGTTATCGGGAGTCAGAGGGAGGTCGGGCTGGGACAGGGTGGTTCTCGCTGGACTGGCTTGGAAAGTGGGACATCGTTGTTGTCGGCTGTTGCGGCCACGTTAAGCCGCGTGTGCGGGGAGCGCGGGGCTACTCCATCCCGAGCGGGCCCTGGGACTCTCCGGACAGGAACTGGCGCACGAATGCGTTGTCGGAGTTGAAGAGCTCTTCCGCCGGGCCGGACTCCACGATCCGCCCCTTCCACAGCACGCAGATGAACTCCGCCACGCGGCGGGCGCTCATGATGTCGTGGGTGATGACGGTGTAGGCGCCGCCGTTCTCCTCGTGGATCTCCTGGATCAGCTCGCACAGCAGCGCGGTGCGGACCGGGTCCAGGCCGGAGTCCGGCTCGTCGAAGAGCACGATGTCGGGGTCGAGCACGAGCGCGCGGGCGAAGCCGGCGCGCTTGCGCATGCCGCCCGACAGCTCGTTGGGCATCTTGTCCTCGGCCGAGCCGAGGCCGACCTCGCGCAGGCGCCGGCGCACGATCTCGCCGATCTCGTCTTCGGACTTGTCGGTGTGCTGGCGCAGCGGGAAGGCGGTGTTGTCGTACAGGTTCATCGAGCCGAACAGCGCGCCGTCCTGGAACAGCACGCCGAACTTCTTGCGCATCTCGAACAGCTCGTCGTCCTGCATGTTCGGCACGGACTCGCCGTGGACGAGGATGTCCCCCTCGTCGGGGTACAGCAGGCCGACCATGTGCTTGATGCACACGGACTTGCCGGTGCCGGACGGCCCCAGGATCATCGAGATCATCCCCTCGGGGATGCCCATGTTCAGTCCGCGCAGGATCTTGT
>JAWVFZ010000222.1:0-3232 GCA_033855555.1 Solirubrobacteraceae bacterium | reverse complement strand
GCATTTCAAGCGCGTCACGACGATCCACGACCTCCATTACAAGCTCGTGCCCGAGGCGCACTTCGGCGTCCGCGGCCTCGGCATGCGCCTGCTCGTCCCCGCGGCGGTGCGACGCTCGCACCGGCTCGTCGTCCCTGCCGCCATGACCCGCGACGACCTGATCAAGCATCTGCACGTCGATCCGGCCAAGATCGACGTCGTCCCGCAGGGCGTGCGGATTCCCGAGTGGGTCGAGCGGCGTCCCGACGGCTTCGTGCTGTGCGTGGGCGCCAAGCGTCCGCACAAGAACGTTGTCGCCGTGATCGAGGCGATCGCCAGGATGGACCCGAAGCCCAAACTCGTCGTGACGGGCTACCGCTCTCCCTACGAGGCCGTGTTGCGTGAGCGCGCGACCACGCTGGGCGTCGAGCTCGAGCTGCCCGAGTGGGTCGATGACCTCGAGGACCTCTACTCCCGGGCGTCCGTCGTCGCCGTGCCGTCCCTGTACGAGGGCTTCGGGCTGCCGGTGCTGGAGGCGATGGCCCGCGGCGTTCCCGTCGTGTCTTCGAACCGTGGCTCGCTGCCCGAGGTGGCGGGCGACGCGGCGCTCCTCGTGGACCCGACCGACATCCCGGCGCTTCGGGCCGCCATCGAGCGCGCGCTTGCCGACCCGGAGCCGCTCAGCCAAAAGGGCCGGCGGCGCGCGGAGCAGTTCAGCTGGGCCCGCACCGCGCAGCTCACGGCCGAGGCCTACCGGCGCGCGTAGCCGGCGAGCACGGTCTCCAGCGACGACTCCAGCGAGAGCCGCCGCGCGTTGCGCGCGAACCAGTCGCAGGTCGAAACGCGCATCGCGGGCCCGCCCTCGTGCACACGAAGGATCGCCGCGGCGAGGTCCTCGGGTGAGGACGAAGCGGCGATCACGCCGTTCAAGCCGTCCTCGACGAGCTCGACCGCCGCGTTGTCGGGCTCGCGCACCACGACCGACGGCGTCCCCGCGGCGCTGGCCTCGACCACGATCAGCCCGTAGCCCTCGCGACGGCTGGGGAGGACGAGACAGAGCGCGCGCCGCAGCGCGCTCTCGATCTCGGTGTGGTCGACGAAGCCGGGCGCCTCGACCATCGGCGGCAGCTGCGCCAGCACGCGCTCGCGCTCCGGGCCGTCGCCGAAGACGATGCCGCGCAGCCCGGGCAGGGATTCGGCCGCCACCGCCACCGCAGGCGGCACGGCGGCGGCGCGCTTCTCCGGGATGTGGCGGCCGGCGAAGACGACGAGCGGGTCGGCCTCGTTGGGCGTCGGGGGCTCCAGCGAGCCTTCGTATTCGCCCTTCAGCACCGTCACTCCGCCGCGCAACCCCTCCTCGCGCAGCCGCGCCGCGTGCAGCTCGCTGAAGCAGAACGCGTGCTGGCGAACGCGGGCGCAGAGCCGCTGCACGGTGTGGCCGATTCCGCCACCGACGCGCCCGAGGTACTCGCGCCAGTACTCGCGGCTCCAGACCTCGTGCCAGTCGCTGACGATGCGAAAGCGACCGAGCGGTCGCGTCGCCGCGGCGGCCAGCAGCGAGAAGTACGGAAACGACGCTGTGTGGACGACGTCGTAGCGGCGGCCGTGGCGCAGCAGGTGCCAGAACACGCCCAGGCCGAACACCAGCGGCGGCGCGATGCGACGGCGATCTCCGACATAGAGGTCCATTCGCGGCCCGGCGATGCGGACGTCGATGCCCTCTAGATCCTCCAGATCGCCGTCCCATTGGCGCAGCGTGACGTAGGTGACGTCGTGGCCGGCGTCGCGCAGGCGCAGGGCAAGGTTGCGGTACCAGCGCTCCGCTCCGCCCACGGTATAGGGGAACAGGCAGTCATAGACGAGGCAGATGCGGATCGCGTAAGGGTGTCATTTCGGTACCCTGTCGGTCGTTACGGCGCGACCTTTGCTGTCCCGTCGCGTTTCCTCTTGCCGGGAGCATTTTGTTTCCGGTCATACGTTTCGTGAGCACGCTCGAGCACACCAAGGATGCCGTTCCCCCTGTCGTTGACGACGCCCTGAAGGTCGTCGTCTCGGTGGTGATCCCCTGCCTCAACGAGGAGGCGAACATCGAGGAGTGCGTCACCCGCGCGCTCGCCGCCATGGACGAGGCGGGCATCGCCGGCGAGGTCATCGTCGCCGACAACGACTCCGAGGACCGCAGCGCGGAGCTGGCCACCGCGGCCGGCGCCCGTGTCGTACACGAGCCGCGCCGCGGCTACGGCTCCGCCTACCTGGCCGGCTTCGCCGCCGCCCGCGGCGAGTACATCGTCATGGGCGACGCCGACCTCACCTACGACTTCCACGAGATCCCGCGCTTCGTCGAGAAGCTCGACGGCGGCGCCGAGCTCGTCATGGGCGACCGGATGAAGAACATCCACCCGGGTGCCATGCCGTGGCACCACCGCTACATCGGCAACCCGATCCTCACGGGCATCCTCAACGTCTTCTTCCGCACCGGCGTCAGCGACGCCCACTGCGGCATGCGCGCCCTACGCCGCGACGTGCTGCCGCGCCTGGACCTGCGCACGACGGGCATGGAGTTCGCCTCGGAGATGGTGATCCGCGCGTCCAAGGAGAAGCTGCGGATCGCCGAGTTCCCGATCGAATACCACCCGCGTGGCGGCGACTCAAAGCTCTCGAGCTTCCGCGATGGCTGGCGGCACCTGCGCTTCCTGCTGGTGCACAGCCCGACGCACCTGTTCATCCTCCCCGGCGCCCTGATGGCCGTCGTCGGCGCGCTGATCAGCGCGCTCGTGCTCAGCCGGATCCACGTCCTCGGCCGCGCCTGGGACCTGCACACGATGATCGCCGGCGCGCTGCTGACGATCATCGGCAGCCAGGTCGTCGCGCTCGGGCTCGCCGCCCATGCCTACGGCAAGTACTTCATGGGCGAGCGCGATCCGTGGTTCGACCGGATGCGGGCTCGTTTCTCGCTCGAGCACGGACTGCTCATCGGCGGCGCGATTGCGTTCGCCGGACTCGTCATGGGCGCCGTGATCGTGATCGAGTGGGCCAGTCGCAGCTTCGCCGAGCTGTCCGAGCAGCGGCTTGCCGTCGCCGCAGCGACCCTGCTGATCGTCGGTCTCCAGATCTTCTTCTCGTCGTTCCTGCTGAGCATCCTCGGCCTGCGACGCGACGACCTCGACCGCTAGCGCGCGCATGACCGAGGTTCGCGAGCAAGCCGCAGTTGAATCGCGGACGGCGCCCGCGGGGCACGCTCCGGTTCCCCGTA
>JAWVFZ010000221.1:0-4814 GCA_033855555.1 Solirubrobacteraceae bacterium | reverse complement strand
GCGACCGTCCGCGTGGCGGATCAGCGGAGACGGATGGCCGCAGTTGATCCAGGACAGCGTGTGGTCGCGCGCGTTCCACTCCGCGAGCACGATGGTCATGAACGCCTCGTCTGCGCCGCCTTCGAGGACCGCCTCGTGGATCGCCCAGGCCGCGTCGTCCAGCGATTCGCCCGCCTGGCGAACCGAACGCTGAGCCGAGACGGCGAGCGCGGAGAGCGCGGCGGCGGCGAGGCCCTTGCCGACCGCGTCGCCCAGGCCCAGCCAGGCGCCGCTCTCGGATACCGACATGTCGAACCAGTCCCCGCCGACGTCATAGGCGGGCAGGATGCAACCGGTCAGCTCGGCGCCGCGGGCTGCGGCGATTCGCGGCGGCAGGAGGTCCTGCTGAAGCTGCGCCGCGGTGGCGACAGGAGCACGGCGCCGGGCAGCGGAGAACTGGTCGGTGTAGCCCGCGGAGAGCTCGATGGCAGCGGCGGCCTCGCGCGCCAGGTCGTCGAGGCTGTCCCGTGGATCGCCATCGCACAGCAGCGCGGCGATCGCCCGGTGACGGAGCCAGAGCGGGACGAGCCGCAGGCCGGGCGCGAAGGCGCTGACCGCCTCCTCGATGTCGTGCGCCTGCTCCTGGGCCATTTCCGGGCCGATCGCCCCTGGGATCGTCAGACGCTGAACGAGGGCCTCGTCGCCCGCGACCCGCCGCAGCTCCGCGCCGGAGATGTCGACGACATAGAGGCCGACCGGGCAGCCGGCCAGCCTGGTCGCCAGCTCGACGATGTGGGACGCCAGGTCGTAGACCGCCACATCGCGGAGGAGATCGCCGGCGGATGGATGGTCAAGGTCAGCGGGCATGGCGGGATCAGGGACAGCCTAGAGTCGTCGCGGCCAAAAGTCTGGTCACGGGGGCTGCCCATCGGGGTAACCCGGGGCCCATGGACTTGGCAGACCAGTTGCGGATCGATCGCTGCGATCAGGACGGCGTCGCCGTCCTGCGTCTTTCGGGCGAGCTCGACATCGCGACGGCCGGACGCGTGCCCGAGGCCGTCGCCCAACTGCAGCGGCAGGATCACTCGCAGGTCGTGATCGACCTTCGCCAGGTGAGCTTGATCGACTCCGTCGGCGTCACGGCGCTCCTTCACGTCCGGCGGCGCATGTGGAGGCGTGACGCCGTGGCGGCGTTCGTCTGCGCCGAGGAGCCCGTGGGCCGAGTGCTTCGCGTGATGGGCCTCTACAGCGCCCTGTCATGCACCGACGACTTCGACGAGGCGGTCGCAAGTGCCCGCCAGGCAAGCGGCGGGGGCGCGGGGGCCCCGCCCTCCTAGCCCGCGAGCCGCTCGAGATCCGCCCGCGTCATCAGCCGGATCAGCTCCTCGAAGCTCGTCTCCGGCTTCCAGCCCAGCTGCCGCTCGGCCTTGCCGTAGTCGCCGATCAGGTGGTCAACCTCGGCGGGGCGTAGGAACTGCGGATCGAGCTTCACGTGCTGGTGCCAGTCGCCGAGTCCGGCTTCGTCCCAGGCGATCTCGACGCACTGCTGGACTGTGTTGGTCGCATTGGTCGCGATGACGAAGTCCTCGGCGGTGTCCTGCTGGAGCATCAGCCACATGGCGACGACGTAGTCCTTGGCGTAGCCCCAGTCCCGGCGTGCGTCGAGGTTGCCCAGCCGGATCTCGTCGCGCAGGCCGTGCTTGATGGCGGCCGCGTGCCAGGTGATCTTGCGCGTGACGAACTCCAGCCCCCTGCGGCTCGACTCGTGGTTGAAAAGTATGCCGCTCGTCGCGTGCAGGTCATACGACTCGCGGTAGTTGACCGTGATGAAGTGCCCGTAGGCCTTCGCCACCCCGTACGGCGAGCGCGGGTAGAACGGCGTCGCCTCGGTCTGCGGGACCTCGAGCACCTTGCCGAACATCTCGCTTGACGAGGCCTGGTAGAACCGCGCCTCGGGGCAGACCTCGCGCATCGCCTCGAGCATGCGCGTCACGCCGACGCCGGTGAACTCCGCGGTCAGCGTCGGCTGGATCCACGACACCGCGACGTACGACATCGCGGCGAGGTTGTAGATCTCGTCGGGCTTGGAGGCGCGCAGCGTGTCGACCAGCGAGCGCTGATCGAGCAGGTCGCCCTGGTGCAGCGTGATGCGGTCCTTGATGTGATCGATGCGCTCGAACTTCTCTGTCGAAGCGCGGCGGACCATGCCGTGGACGTCGTAGCCCTTCTCGAGCAGCAGCTCGGCGAGGTAGGAGCCGTCCTGGCCGGTGATGCCGGTGATGAGAGCGGACTTGGGCATCGCGGCAGCCTTTCAGACCGCGCGCCGAGGCATCGTGCCGATCTAGCCTCGGCGAAGGCCGGTAACCAGCACGCGCTGTCGAGTTGATCGCGTACGGGCTGCGATCTGTGGACGGAGGCGCCCGAACCAGGTCAAGGCAGCCTTTCCCCTGAGTGTGCGTGGGGCGATGACCACCGAGTGAATCGGCGTTGCCTCAGGTTTGAGCTCAAACTTGTACTGCTGCTCGCTCACACCGAGGTCGAAGACCGTCACGCCTTCGTCGATCGCGGCCTGAACCAGGAGAAACAGCAGGAGTCGCCCGGGTGAATAGAAGGAGAAGGCAGTGTCGAAAACGGGGAGTGCCCAGAAGAGACGGTTGTCCTGCTTGAATCCCAAATGCGCGGCGACAATGCGTGAACCGACGAGCAATCGGGTGAAGTGGAGACGAGGATCGTCGAGTAGTCGTTGCACAAGGAGGTCATAGAAGTCCGTCGCAGCGGGCAGCTGAAAGATGCTCCGCTCGCGCTGCGACTCACGACGCGCTTGATGATGGCGTGCGACGAAGGCGAGCGTTTCCCGCGCTGCGACGAGGTCGTCGATCCGTTCCAGACGAACTGGACCATGTTCGCCGAGACGTCGGAGTCGCCGACGTGTATCGCGACGAAACTGCGGTCGGAAGGCTGCCAGCTGCGTGTCCCAGTCGCTGGCCAGCTCAGTCCAATACGCGCAGTCCACGGGCGTGTCGGCCGAGTCCAGCCGGTCGGACTCACGGAGTCCTCGGGCCCAGGCAACGGTTGCCGAATGTGGGCGCGCGCCGTCGAGGACGAAGGCGTCAGCGTTGGTGCGCCTGAAAGCGGCGTCCAGGGAGTCGGCCAGCCCGTCGCCGGCTGCGCCCCCCGAGCGAATTGGAAGCTCGCAGTAGTCCGGGAGCAGCATTGAGCCTGGAAACTGCAGACATCGGAACCGCTCCCTGACCCGAAGGGCCAACAGAACGGACACGCTTAGGTCGGACGACTCGAGGAGCTGCGGAGTTGCGTCCGCGCCAAGGGTGGCGAACCAGGATTCGGCCCACGCAGGGATGAGCGCGATCGAACTGTGCTCGCCGTCCTGGCGTTCGTCCATCCTCGGCCGATTGTCGCTCCGCCATACCACCGGTGTCCAGCGCATTGGTCAGCACGTCGCCCTCGCAGAAGCGAGAATCTGAGGGGTCGTGAGTGGCATCCGCTCAGACCGCGCACCCGGACAGGACATAGGCTGCGCGCCATGCGACTCGACGCCGACTTCTGGGCCGGGCGGCGCGTGCTGGTCACGGGGCACACGGGATTCAAGGGCGCCTGGCTGACGCTCTGGCTGTCGTCGCTGGGCGCCGAGGTGGTCGGCCTAGCCCGCAGTCCTGCGCAGGAGCTGTCGGCGTTCACGATCTTCGGCGCCGGCGCGGATGCCGAGTCGCTCGAGGTCGACCTGGTCGATCGCGCCGCGGTCACCGCCGCGGTGCGCGACGCCGACCCCGAGGTGCTGATCCACCTGGCGGCGCAGCCGTTCGTGCAGCGCTCGTTCCGCGACCCGTACGCCACGTGGGAGGTCAACGTCCTGGGCACGCTCAACGTGCTCGAGGCGAGCCGCGGCGCCGACCGGCTGCAGGCGGCGATCATGGTGACGTCGGATCGCTCCTACGACGATCGCGGCGGTCCCGCCTTCCGCCCGCTCGTGGAGACCGATCCACTGGGCGGGCAGGATCCGTACGCGAGCTCGAAGGCGGCCGCGGAGCTCGCCGTGAACGCCTGGCGCGCGTCGTTCTTCGAGCGCGACCCGGGCGGCCCGCAGGTCGCGACCGCGCGCACGGGCAACGTCATCGGCGGCGGGGACTGGGGCGAGTCGCGGCTGATCCCCGACATCGTCCGTGCCGCCGAGCGCGGCGAGCCGATCAGCGTGCGCAACCCCGAAGCGGTGCGCGCGTGGCAGCACGTGCTCGCTCCGCTGGCCGGCTACCTCACGCTTGCCCAGAAGCTCGCCGACGGCCCCGGGTTCGACGAGGCGTGGAACTTCGGCCCGCCGCTGGACGATGCGCGCTCCGTGCGCTGGATCACCGAGCGCGTGAGCGAGCTGTGGCCCGAGCCGCTGGACTGGCAGCTCGACGCAAGCCCGTACCCGCCCGAGGCACTACGCGCCGCGCTCGACTCCGCCAAGGCGCGCCGGCGCCTGGCGTGGCGGTCGCCCTGGGCGCTGGACGAGGCGCTGCGTCGCACGGTCGAGTGGCATGTCGGGCTGCGCGACGGCGCCGACATGCGCGCGCTGACGCTGGCCCAGATCGAGGCGTTCACCGAAGCCGCTGCGGGCGCCCCGGGTCCGGCGTGAGCGCACGGCGCGCCCTCGTCACGGGAATCTCGGGCCAGGACGGCTCCTATCTCGCTGAGCTCCTGCTCGACCAGGGCTACGACGTCACGGGCCTCGTCCGCGATCCGGAAGCGAACCTTCCGAACCTCGTCGTCCGCGACCGCATCACGCTGCTGCGCGGCGACCTGCTCGACCCCGCCACGCTCGTCGACGCCCTCGAAGC
>JAWVFZ010000220.1:0-27603 GCA_033855555.1 Solirubrobacteraceae bacterium | reverse complement strand
GCTGCACGGGACGCTGCGCGACAAGGCGTTCAACGGGTCCGACGCCCTCTACTGGGTGCTCGTCGGGGCGACACTCGCCTACGCGGGCTCGTACTTCGCCCGCGGCTACCTCGCCGGGCACCAGTGGTTCGGGCTCTACGGCGCGCTGGTGCTGTTCGAGTCGATGTCGCGATTCGCGTTCCCGGTCGCCGTGGCGGTCGGGATCACGACGGGGCAGACGGCGGTGGCGCTCGGCATCCTGGCGGCCCCGGTCGCGTCGCTGCTCGTGGTCCCGTGGGCGATCCGCCGCCACGTCGGCGGCGCCTCGGGCACAGGCGCCACGCGCGAGTCGGCCGGGTTCGCAGCCGCAGTGGCGGTGATCCAGCTCGCCGAGCAGACGCTCGTGACGATCGGCGTCCTGCTGATCCCGGACGCCGGGCTGCGCGGCATCGTCTTCAACGCGCTGCTGATCGCGCGCGCACCGCTGCAGCTCTTCCAGGCGATCCAGACCTCCCTCCTCCCCCATCTCGCGGGCATCGAGGCGACCGAGGGCGCCGACGCGGACCGCACGATCCGCGTCACCGTCGCCGCGATCGCCGCGTTCGCGGGCGCATGCGCGGTCGGCTTGCTCGCCATCGGCCCGTTCGTCATGGACCTGGCGTTCGGCAAGGGCTTCGCCTACGGCCGCGTCGGCCTGGCCGCCGTCGCGGTCGGTATGGGCTTCCACCTCGTCGCCGGGACGCTGAACCAGGCAGCCCTCGCGCGCGGGCAGGCCAAGCGGGCCGCGGCGGCCTGGCTGCTCGCCGCCGCGGCGTTCGTCGTCTGGATGCTGCTGCCGGTCGTCGACGACCGCCTCGCGCGCGCCGAGTTCGGCTACATGGGCGCCGCGGCGCTGCTGTGCGCGCAGCTGTGGGGGATCCACCGGCGGGCGGGGCGCTAGGCCCCGCGCGCGCCGCATTGGGGGAGCAGGTCCGCGCGGGAGCGTTCGGGGGACCCGGGCCCTCTTATGTCCGCTATCCGAACATTTGAGGGCCCACGCCCGGGGGTGGTCCCAACTTTCGTCAGCTTCGCGCCCGCTCCACGCGGAGTCCGCGGCCCGCGACCTAGACGGCTAGCTGCACGCCCGCGGCGGCGGCGATCTCGCGGAACGCCTCGCCCGGGTCGGGCGCGCCGAACACCGCCGAGCCTGCGACGAAGAGCGTCGCGCCGGCCGCGGCGCAGGGTCCCGCCGTCTCGCGGTCGATGCCGCCGTCGACCTCGATGTCGGGACCTTCGCCCAGCAATGCACGCATCCGCCCGATCTTGGCCGGAGAGGACGCGATGAAGGCCTGTCCGCCCCAGCCGGGGTTCACGCTCATGCACAGGGCGATGTCGACGTCGACCTCGGCGAGCATCTCCGCGGGCGTGCTCGGGCAGAACGCCAGCCCGGCGCGGCAGCCCAGCTCGCGGATTCGCTGCAGCGTCCCGTGGATGTGTGGGGTCGCCTCCGCGTGGACCGTGATGTGGTGGGCGCCGGCTTTGGCGAACGCCTCGATGTGGCGCTCGGGCGCCTCGACCATGAGGTGCACGTCGAGCACGACGCCCATGTCGCGCAGCGCCTCGACCGCGCCCGGTCCCATCGAGAGCGGCGGCACGAAGTGGCCGTCCATGACGTCGATGTGGATGACGCGAGCGCCCGCGTCCACGACCTCCTGGACCTGCTCGCGGATGCGCCCGAAGTCAGCGGCGAGTATCGACGGGGCGATCTCGCGGGTCATACCTCGACCAGCATGCTGCCGCCGCAGACGTTGCAGCTCATGATCGCCGTGTTGGACATGCGCACGATCGTGGAGTGCTCGCCGCAATCCGGGCACACCGAGCGCAGTTCGAAGCGATGCAGGCAGGACACGCAGCGGTAACGGCCGGGCAGCGTCGACGGACGCAGCCAGGGCTCCTTGCACGCGGGGCACTCGGCGCCGAGGTCGGGGTCAGCCGTCATCGGACGCAATATAGAAGCCCTCGCTGCCGTCCTCGTGTGGCCACAACCTCCGTTGCATCGTCCCGGAAAGTCGCTCCTCGCCCGGCGAGAGCGTGCAGACCGAGTACACGAGCCGCCCGCCCGGGCGCAGATGGCGTCTTGCCGCCGCGAGGATCGCGTCCTGCTCGGCGGCGAGGCGGTCGACCGCCTGCGGGGTGACCCGCCAGCGCAGATCGGGGTGTGAGCGCAACGTCCCGAGCCCGGTACACGGCGGGTCGACCAAGACGCGGTCGAACACGCCCTCCACCGGCGGCTCCTTGGCGTCGCCGACGCGTACGTCGACGATCTCGGCCCGCATCCGCGTGCAGGTCTCGCGCAGCGCCGCGGCGCGCCCCTCGTGGCGCTCGACGGCGACGATCTCCCCTTCGCCGCCCATCAGCGCGGCCAGGTGAGTCGTCTTGCCGCCCGGGGCGGCACAGAGATCCAGGACACGCTCGCCAGGCTGCGGGTCGACGACTCTGGCGACGTGCATCGAGGCGCGCGACTGCGCCATCACCGCGCCTGCCGCCCATTCCGGCGTGGCGAAGACGTCGACCGGCCCTTGGAGGATGCGTGCCTCCGGCAGCTCGGGATCGCGCTCTCCCGGGAAGTCGCCGCCGACGAGCGTGTTGACCCGGACCGCATGCTCGGCAGGCTCGTTGTCGGCTGCGAGCAGCGCGCGCGTCTGGTCGGGCCCGATCCAGTCCCACCAGAGCCTGACGACCCATTCGGGGTGCGAATGGCGTACGGCGGCGCCGGCGGGCGTGTCGTCGCCCGGCAGCTCGACTCCCTCGCGCTGGACGCGTCGCAGCACGGCGTTGACCACGCGATGCCCGGGGCTCGGCTTGGCGAGCTCGACGGACTCGGCGATCGCGGCATGGTCGGCAACCTCGGTGTACAGCAGCTGATAGAGCCCGAGCCACAGCGCCGCGCGGACGCCCGGCTCGAGCTTGCCCTTCGCGAATCGGCCGGTCACCCAGGCCAGCGTGCCCTTGCGCTGGACGGTGCCGTAGGCCAGGCGCATCGCCAGGGCGCGGTCGCGCGGCGCCAGGCCCGCGGACTCGCCGCGGAACGCGCGGTCGGCGAACGCGCCCCCCTCGAAGACGCGTCGCACCACCCGATATGCCGCGACTCTGGCGGGGCTGGGTGCCATCACGCGACGCCTTCGGCGGGCTCGTGGCCGCGTAGGTAGTCCGTGTAGCTCATCGGCCTGCCTCCCGCCGGCTGCACCTCGACCAGCTCCAGCCGGCCGTCTTCGCGCGCCCGCGCCGCGCGCACGCCCAGGAACGTGCCGTCGGAGAGCGCGATCCGCGCGCCGATGTGCGGGTGCAGCGCCCGCACGATCCGCTCGTTGTCGAGCGCCGGCCGCGCGAGGTCGAGCGTGCGGTCCTGCGGTCCGATCTTCTCCGCGTACGTGACGTGGTGCTCGTCCTGCTCCACGAAGCGCGGGCGCTCGGTGAGCGCACGGATCAGCAGGCCGCCGCCGAGCTCCTGCAAGCGCGGCGCGAGCGTGCCGAAGGTGTCGGTCGCCCGGATGGGCTCGGCCTCGGCCAGGGAGACCGGCCCAGCGTCGAGCCCCGCTGTCAGCTGCATGATCGAGACCCCGGTGACCTCGTCGCCTTCCATGATCGCGCGCTCGACCGGGGCGGCCCCGCGCCAGCGCGGCAGCAGCGAGGGATGCACATTGAGGATCTCGTGCTCGGACAGCAGCGGCTCCTTGATGAGTGCCCCGAACGCGCAGACGACCAGCGCTTCGGGCGCCGCCGCGGCGATGCGCTCGCGTGCCTCGGCGTCGTTGACCGACTGCGGCTGGTGGAGTTCGAGGCCCAGTTCGCGCGCCTTGCCGGCCACCGGCGGCGGGCCGACCTTGCGCCCGCGGCCACGGGGCGCGTCCGGGCGCGTGACCACCAGCGACGGGCGGTGCTCGCTTCCGGCGAGGCGTTCCAGGATCGCGGCGGCGAAGTCCGACGTGCCGAGGTAGACGGTCCTCAACCGGCGTCCAGGGCCTCGCGCATGGCGCGCATGGCCTCCTTGCGCTGATCCTTGGGCGTCCGGTCCAGGATGAGCACGCCATCGAGATGGTCGACCTCGTGCTGGATGACCCGGGCCTCGAGGCCGCTTGCCTCCACCAGCACCTCCGCCCCGGTCTCGTCGCGGGCGCGCACCCGGACGAACGCGGGGCGCTCGACCTCCACGTGGACGGCCGGGAGGCTCAGGCAGCCCTCCTCGGCCCATTCCTCCTCGGCGCTGGAGAACTCGATCATGGGGTTGACGAGCGCGTTGACCGGGCTGTCCTGCTCGACACGGTAGACCAGCAGGCGGTGCAGGATCCCGACCTGCGTTGCGGCGAGGCCGATGCCGAGCGCGTCGTTCATGAGCGCGCCCATGCGGGCGACCTCCTGGCGCAGCTCGTCGTCGAAGATCTCGACCGGCCGCGCCTTGGTGCGCAGCACCGGGTCGCCGTAGCGGCGCACCTGCGCAAGCGCGATCCGGCGCCGTTCGGCGACCTCCGGGTCCAGCGGCGGGGGCTCCTCGAGCGCCTGGACCTCCTCGGTCTCCTCGAGCTCTGCGACGTGTTCCTCTGCCATCGCCACCCAATGTTATTGCGGGTCGACGTCGACGCTGAGACTCGCCCCGCGGTGGTGCTTGTCCGCCGCGACGGCGGCCACGGCGGCGCGGACCTCGGCGATTGCCTCGCGGCGCTCGAGCGCCTTGACGACGACCTGCGCGCGCTCGCGGCCGCGAAGGCGAAACAGGGGCGCCGGCCCGAGCGCCCCGGGGCCGAGGCCGGACCGGATCGCGACCGCCGCGGCCTGCGCGGCGCCGGGACGATCCGAGGACGTGACGATGCGGATGAGGGTGGCGAACGGCGGGTAGCTCAGCGCCTCCCGGCGGCGCAGCTCCTCGGCGGTGAACGTGTCGGCATCGTGGTGGGACGCAAGCCGGATCGCGGGCGCGTCGGGCGCGATCGTCTGCACGAGCACGCGTCCGTGGGTGCCGCGACCCGCCCGCCCGGCCAGCTGCGTGATCAGTGAGAACGTGCGCTCCTCTGCGCGAAAGTCGGGGAACCGCAGGGTGCCGTCGGCGTCCAGCACGACGCCGAGCTCGACATCCGGGAAGTCGTGTCCCTTTGCGACCACCTGCGTGCCGACGAGCACGCCGCGCTCGGCCGCCTGGAAGCGCGCGAGCACCGCGCCCGCGTCCTGGATGTCGGCGTCGAGGCGAAAGACCGGTCCCGGCAGTTCCTGCTCGAGGCGCTCGGTGCCCGCCCCGTGGCGGGCGATCGAGACGCTGCCACAGGAGGGACAGCGGCGCGGGACCGGCTCGCGGTGGCCGCAGTGATGGCAGGCGAGCGTGCCCTCGTTGCGGTGCAGCACGAGCGTCACGTCGCATTGGGGGCACTCGAACGCGTGCCCGCACGTCCGGCAGGTCAGGAAGTTCGACCAGCCGCGGCGATTGAGCAGGACGATCGCCTTGCGAGCATCGACGAGCGCCTCGTGGGTGCGCGGGTGCAGGGTCCCCTTGGCGCTGCGCATGTCGATGACCTCGACCGGCGGCAGCGGGCGACCGTCCACGCGCTCGGGCATCCGCACGCGGCGCAGCCGATGCGCGGACTCACAGCGCGGCGTGGCCGAGCCGCAGACCAGCAGGCCGTCGCTCGCACGGCGCTCGGCCACCAGCCGCGCGTCGTAGCGCGGATCGCCCTCGTGCTTGTAGGAGGTGTCGTGCTCCTCGTCGACGATCACGAGCTGCGGGTGCTCGAGCGGGGCGAACACAGCCGACCTCGGCCCGACGCAGATCCGCGCCTCGCCCGTGCGCAGCCGCCGCCATTCGTCGTAGCGCTCACCGGCGCTCAGCTTCGAGTGCAGGACGGCGACGGTGTCCCCGAAGCGCTCGACGAAGCGCGCCACGACCTGCGGCGTCAGCGCGATCTCCGGGACGAGCACGATCACGCCACCCTCGACGCGCTCGGCGAGCTGCAGGTAGACCTCGGTCTTGCCCGACCCGGTGACGCCGTGCAGGAGCGTCCGCCCGCCCGCCAGGATCTCCTCGACGGCGCGTTCCTGGTCGGGCGTGAGGCGCGGCCGCACCGCGTCGGTGACGAGGTGATGGGTGACCGCGCGACGCTGCCCCCGCGGCCCGATCGTGACGAGCCCCCGCGCCTCGAGCCTGCGCAGGGCAGCGGTGTCCTTGCCCGTCCAGCGCGGCAGCGAGGCCAGCAGCGCCGCCTGGCGCCCGGTGATCCGCCCGGCGGGTTCAGGGACGGCGCGCTCGGCCCACAGCGCCGTCTTCTCCCGGCCGGGCGGCGGCAGCACCAGCCCCAGCGCGCGCGCCGGTGTCGACACGTACTCCTCGGCCATCCACATGGCCAGCTCGACCAGCTCGGCCGGCACGCTGTCGGGCAGCACGCGCAACGGATCGGCGAGCGCGTGCGCGGAGTCCGCCGCCAGCCCCGTCACCACGGCCTTCAGCCGCTGGTGGCCGAACGGCACCTCCAGGATCGAGCCGACGTCGACTGCCTCCATCCCATCCGCCCGCCGGTAGTCGAACGGCCCGCGCAGCGCGCGGGCCGTCGTCAGCGGCTCGACCTTGATGACGTCCATCCGCACCGAGACTAGAGTCCGCGGACCATGGATCTACATGAGGGTGAAACGGTGCTCTTCGAAGGACGCCCGTCGTGGCGCTCGATCCTCGGCTTCTACGTCGTCGGCGTCCTGCTGGCGGCTGCGGTCGGCGCCATCGTGGCGCTCGTCGACACGACCGGCCTGGGCGTAGCGGTCGGTTTGGCGCTCTTCGCCATCGTGGTGCTCGTCGGCTACCTGCGCCGCCTCTCGACCCGCTACGTCATCTCGGATGAGCGGCTCTGGATCCAGCACGGCCTGCTGTCGCGCCACATGCAGGAGACGCGTCTGACGCGCTTGCAGAACGTCAACACCGACCAGTCGATCCTCCACCGGCTGCTGCGCATCGGCACCGTCGACTTCGACACGGCCGGCAGCGACGCCCCGGAAGCGGACTTCGCATTCCGAGGCGTCAGCAATCCCGTCGGAGTGTCGCGGACGGTCGACGCAGCGATCAGGCAGTCGCGGCAGGCTCAGAGCTGAGCCCGGCTGCGGCGCGCAGCGCAGCGGCCTTGTCGGTGCGCTCCCACGTGAAGTCGTGGTCGTCGCGCCCGAAGTGGCCGTAGGCGGCGGTCTTCTGGTAGATCGGCCGGTGGAGCTTGAGCTCCTCGCGGAAGGCGCCGGGGCGCAGGTCGAAGTGCGCATCGACGAGCTCGGAGATCTTCGCGCGACCGATCTTCTCGGTCCCGAAGGTCTCGACCATCACCGAGACCGGGTGCGCCACGCCGATGGCGTACGCCACCTGGACCTCGACGCGGTCGGCCAGTCCGGCCGCGACGATGTTCTTGGCCACCCACCGCGCCGCGTAGGCGGCGCTGCGGTCGACCTTCGACGGGTCCTTGCCCGAGAAGGCGCCGCCACCGTGGCGGGCCATGCCGCCGTAGGTGTCGACGATGATCTTGCGCCCGGTCAGCCCGGCGTCGCCGACGGGACCGCCGATGACGAATCGCCCGGTCGGGTTGACCAGGTAGTTCTTGCGCAGCTTGGCCTCGTCGTAGAGGTCCTTGGGCAGGACCGGCAGGACGACGTGCTCCCAGAGGTCGTCCGGGATCAGCGACTCGGCGCCCTCCCTGTGCTGCGTCGAGATCAGGAGCTTCTCGATCTCCACGGGCTTGCCGTCGCGGTAGCGCACGGAAACCTGGGTCTTGCCGTCGGGGCGCAGGTAGTTGACAGTCTCGGCCTTGCGGACCGCGGCGAGGCGCTCGGCTAGGCGATGGGCCAGTGAGATCGGCAGCGGCATGTACGAGTCGGTCTCGTTGGTCGCGTAGCCGAACATCATGCCCTGGTCGCCCGCGCCCGCGACATCCAGCTCGTCGTCGTCGGAGGGGTCGGTCCGGGTCTCGTAGGCGGCGTCGACGCCCTGTGCGATGTCGGGCGACTGCTTGTCGATCGCGTTGAGGACGGCGCAGGAGTCGGCCGAGAAGCCGAGGTCGGCGTCCGTGTAGCCGATCTTGCGGATCGTCTCGCGCGCGACGTCCTGGATGTCGACGTAGGTCGTGGTCGAGATCTCGCCCGAGACGACGACGAGGCCGGTGTTGACCAGCGTCTCGCAGGCGACGCGACCGTAGGGATCGTCGCGCAGGACGGCGTCCAGGACGCCGTCGGAGATCTGGTCGGCCACCTTGTCCGGATGGCCCTCCGTGACGGACTCGGACGTGAAGAGGTACTCGTTGTCGGCGTACTGGCTCATGGGATCGAGAGGTTGATCTCCGCGGTCGATTCGTCGCCGGCGCCCGACGACCATGCCCCCACCGCACGCACCTTCTGGAGGTCGTCGCGCACCGACTGGTAGGCGCGCGAGTCGCCCAGGCCGGTCTGCTCGCCCAGGCGCAGCAACTCGGTGAAGTCGAGGAAGAGTACCGATGACACGCTTCCCGGCGTGTCGCCACTCACGGCCTTGAAGGCGGCTTGCTGGTCGAGGCCCTTTCCGCCGCGGGCGACGGCGGCGATGCCCGAGGTCGCGGTGGAGATGACGAGCTTTCCATCGAAGACCGCGTAGGCGAGCTGCAGGGCGCCGGCCTTGACCACGTGCGCGGACTGCCCGGCGACGTTCGCGGTCCGGAAGCGGGCGTTCTTGCCGAGCAGCCGGGCGATCGGCGTCTCGAGCTGCGCGAGGGTGCCCGCGGTCTCCTTCTTCGCGTTCGCGGTGATCGTCAGCACGGGCGCGGGCAGCGCGGAGGTCAGCGTGACCCCGACCTCGCCCTTGAGGACGTCGAGGACCTGCTTGCTCAGGCGCCCGCCCGACTGCTTGTCGAGCTGGGCGCCCGCCCGCTTGAGCAGCTGCCCGAGTCCGGCGGTGCTCGGGCCGGTCGCGGCGAGCACGCGGTTGAGCGCTGTCGAGAGGCCGGTGACGCCGAGATAGCCCAGGACGCCCTGGGGCGTCTGCGACTGCAGCGTGGGCTTGAAGGACTTGAACGTGCTGCTGCGCTTGATCTTGGGATCGAGCTCGCTGCGGACGACGAGGCGCGCGCTCGTGTCGTGCGCCACCAGACCGATCCCGGCGCCCTTCAGCGCCGGCTGATCGAGGAGCACGCCCGCGGCGCCCAGCAGGCCGCCTTGGGGCGCGAGCAGGCGGCGCACCCCGTCGCGCGACGCCCACGCGTCGACCACGCGATCGGCGGGAAGGCCGCGCATGGCCTTGGCGAAATCCGGATTCTGAGCGAGCGAATGACCCTTGTCGCCCGCCCGCGCCAGTGCCCGCGCGGCGGTCAGCGAGTCCTGCTGGCCGATGACCAGAAAGCGCCCGATGTAGGTCTGCGAGACCAGCCCGCAGCCCTTAGTGCCGGCGCTCTTGTGGTCCTTGCCGGTGTCGACGAGCACCAGCGAGCCGGCCGTCCCGGTCTGGGTATTGAGCAGCGCGAGCGCTGCCTCCTTGCCCTTCTGCTTGGACAGGTCGGTGCCGCAGCGCGGGTCCTGCAGGCGACGAAGGAGCGAGTCGCGCAGTCGCGCGAAGCTGGGGAAGCGCCGCGCAAGCTTCAGCGCCCGCGCCGTCGCGTCCCGCCCGGTGTCGGTCGAGAGGTGAACGTAGACGAGCGCGTCGGCCGGGACGAGGCCGGCCGCGTCCCCGGCCGGCGGCGACGTCGAGCCCCCGCCGCCTGCGGCCAGGACGACGGCGACCAGCACCAGGACGAGCAGGAACGCGCCGCCGATGGCGGCACGGATCCTGCGGTCAACGCTCGCGGCTCTGACGTTCATTGAAATCGATGATGAGCGGGACGCCGTCCATGCCGAACCGCGACCGCAGGCGATTCTCGACGAAGTAGGCGTAGTCGCGCGTCACTCGCTTGCGCGAGTTGACCTGGATCGCGAATCGCGGGGGGCGCACCTCGAACTGCGCCATGTACAGCAGCCGCAGCCGGTGGCCCTGCTTGGCGGGCGGCTGCCGGGCCTGGACCGTCTCGGCCAGGAAGCGGTTGAGCTCGGGTGTCGGGATCCGCGTGCGGCGCTTGTCTCCGAGCGCGATCGCCTCCTGCAGCACGCGCCCGACGTTGCGCCCGGTGAGCGCGCTGGCGGTCAGGACCTTGGGCCGCAGGCGCAGCTTGTTGGCCACGACGCCGCGCTCGTGGTCGAGATCCTCCTCGGCGAGCGCGCTGACATCCCATTTGTTGAGCACGAGCGCGGTCGCACAGCCCGCCTTCATCGCGAGGTCGGCGATCCGCAGGTCCTGCGCCGTCACGCCGTCGGCCGCGTCGCAGACCACGAGGGCGACATCGGCGCGCTCGGCGGCGCGCTGCGAGCGCAGCGCGGTGTAGTACTCGACGTTGTCCGAGACCTTTGCCTGGCGGCGCAGGCCGGCCGTGTCAACGATCACCAGCGGGCGGCCGTCGACCTCCAGCGGCAGGTCGATCGAGTCGCGGGTCGTGCCGGCGACATCGCTGACGATCACGCGCTCGGTACCGGCGAACTTGTTGACCAGCGAGGACTTGCCGACGTTCGGGCGGCCGATCACCGCCAGCCGTGTCGTCTCGTCGTCCTCGAGGTCGGACTCGCCCTCGGGCAGCCGCAGCACCACGGCGTCGAGCAGGTCGCCGGTGCCCAGGCCCTGCGCCGCGGAGACCGCGATGGGCTCGCCGAGGCCGAGACGGTGAAAGTCGGCCGCCAGCGGCATGTCCTGGACGGCGTCGATCTTGTTGGCGGCGACGAGCACGGGGATCGTCGCGCGACGCAGCAGATCGGCCATCTCCTCGTCCCCCGGCCTGATCCCGGCCTTGGCGTCGACGACCAGCACGGCGACCTGCGAGTCGGACAGGGCTGCGCGAGCCTGCTCGCGGATCGACCCAGCCATCGGGTCCTCGTCGAGCATGTCCATGCCGCCGGTGTCGATCAGCGTGAACTGGCGCCCGTTCCATTCGCAGGCGATCTCGTTGCGATCGCGCGTGACGCCGGGGCGCTCGTGCACCACGGCGCGGCGGGTGCCGCTCAGCCGGTTGACCAGCGAGGACTTGCCGACATTGGGAT
This sequence comes from Solirubrobacteraceae bacterium, assembly GCA_033855555.1. GTDB lineage: Bacteria > Actinomycetota > Thermoleophilia > Solirubrobacterales > Solirubrobacteraceae > AC-49. Next base: position 16,548 of record JAWVFZ010000220.1, on the reverse strand, counting down.
AGCCGACGACCGCGACTTTCATAGGAGTTCCACGATCCGATCGACGACCTCGTCCTGCGTCAGCCCCGTCGTGTCGATGACCACGGCGCCGTCCGCGGGCTCCAGCACGGAGCGCCCGAGCGTGTTGTCCTTGGTGTCGCGGACGTTCTGGGCCTCGAGGATCTCGTGCCAATCGCCGCCGACCTGGGCTGCGCGGCGCTTGGCGCGCTCATCCGGCGAGGCGGTCAGGAACACCTTGATCTCGGCGTCGGGCGCGATGGCGCTGGCTGCGTCGCGGCCCTCGATGACCCAGTCGCCGTCGGCCACCAGCTCGCGCTGCCGCGTCAGGATCACCTTGCGCCGTTCCGGGTCGCCGGCAAGCTCGGAGGCCATCTCCGTGACCTCCGGGAGGCGGATCGCCTCGGTGACATCCTCGCCATCGGCGAGCACCCGGCCATCGCGGAACTCGACGTTCGTGTGCTCGTCGCCCTTGTACGCCGCGGCGCGGTACATCGCCCCCGAGTCGAGGTACGTGTAGCCCAGCGCGTCAGCGACGGCGCGGGCGACGGTGGACTTTCCGGCCCCCGCCGGGCCATCGATGGCGATACGCATGCGCATGGCACCATAGTCGCCGTGAACCTCCTGCGACCCCTGCGTGAGCGCGACTTCGCGCTCCTGTGGACCGGGATGACCGTTTCGCTGCTCGGCGACGGCATCTACACCGTCGCAGTGGCGTGGCAGGTCTACGAGCTCTCCAACAAGCCCGGCGCGCTGGCGCTGGTCGGCGTGGCATGGACCGCCGGCCTTGTGCTGTTCATCCTCATGGCGGGCGTGCTCAGCGACCGCCTCGACCGCCGCCGCGTGATGATCGGCGCGGACATCCTGCGGGCCGGCGTGCAGCTGGGCATCGGCGTGCTGGCGCTCAACGGCACGCTCGAGATCTGGATGCTCGTGCTGCTGGTCCTCGTACATGGGATCGGCGAGGCGTTCTTCGCCCCCGCGTTCAGCGCCCTCGTTCCAGACATCCTTTCGCCGACATTGATTCCGCAGGCGAGCGCGATCGACCAGATCGTCCGCCAGGCCGCGCGCAACTTCGCCGGCCCCGCGATCGGCGGCGGGCTCGTGGCGCTGGTCGGCCCCGGGACGTCCTTCATCATTGACGCCGGCACGTTCCTGTTCAGCGCCGGCTGCATCCTGCTGATGCGCGTGCGCCGCGAGCTCGTGCGCGAGCAGGCCTCGCACCTGGCCGGCGAGCTGCGCGAGGGGATCGCCTACGTGCGCACGCAGACCTGGCTGTGGGGCACGCTCGTCGCCGCGTCGGTGGCGATCCTGTTCTTCATGGGCCCGATCCAGGTGCTGGTGCCCTACGTGGTGAAGAACCGCCTGCACGCGGGGTCGGGCAGCTACGGCACGATCCTCGCGCTCGAGGGCGCCGGGGCGATCCTGATGTCGCTGTGGCTGGGCGCCCGCGGCCTGCCGCGACGCGAGGTGAGCTGGATGCTGATCATGTGGGCGCTCGGCGGAATCCCCTTTCTCGGGTTCGCGCTCGGCCAGCAGGTCTGGGTCCTTGCCGCCTGTGCCGCCGCCTGGGGCGCGTCCCTGGCCTTCGGCATGGTCGTGTGGACCACGCGCATGGCCACGCGGGTCCCGGAGCACCTGCGCGGCCGGGTCAACAGCGTGGACTGGTTCGTCTCCATCGGGCTCGCGCCCGCGTCGTTCGCGCTGACCGCCCCGGTTGCGGACTTGATCGGTGTGCGCGACACGCTGCTGGTGGCCGCGATCGTTCCCGCGGTCTCGACCTTCGCGCTGCTCTTCCTGACCGGGATGCGCGCCGAGGAGACGCGCGAGCTTCACGCCGGCGTCGCCGCGGCGTCGGCGAGCGGGCCGACGACCTCGTAGACCTCGTCCTGGTCGATCGTCTCCTTCTCCAGGAGCCGCGCAACCAGGGCGTCGAGCCGGCTGCGGTTGGCCCGCAACAGCGTGACCGTCTCCTCCTCGGCGCCCTCGACGATCCGCCGGACCTCGTCGTCGATGGCCGGGTTCGGCGCCTCGGGCGAGTACGGGTTCTCGTTGTCGAGGAAGACCGGGCCGACCGCCTCGCTCATCCCCCAGCGGGTCACCATCGACTTGGCGATGACGGTCAGCTGGCGGATGTCGGATTCGGCGCCGGTGGTGACGTCCCCGTAGACCACCAGCTCGGCCGCGCGACCTCCCAGGGCGACCTTGATGCGGGCGACCAGCTCCTCGCGCGAGTAGTTGAAGCGGTCGGCGTCGGGCGTGCTGAGCGTGACGCCCAGCGACATGCCGCGCGGGATGATCGACACCTTGCGCACGGGATCGGCGCCCGGGGTGAGCATGCCGACGATCGCGTGCCCGGATTCGTGGTAGGCGGTGCGCTCGCGATCGGCGTCGCTCATCATCACCTTGCGCGCGGTGCCCAGCACGATCTTCTCGACCGCGTCGAGGAAGTCGCCCTGGTGGACCGCGTCATGGCCGCGCTTGGCGGCGAGCAGCGCGGCCTCGTTGACGAGGTTGGCAAGGTCGGCGCCGACCATCCCCGGGGTCGAGGAAGCGAGCCGGTCGAGATCGACGTCCTCGGCGAGCGGCACCGAGCGCGTGTGCACCTCGAGGATCTGGCGCCGCCCGTTGCGATCGGGTGGCTGCACGGTGATGCGCCGGTCGAAGCGCCCGGGGCGCAGCAGCGCCGGGTCGAGGATCTCCGGACGGTTGGTCGCGCCCATGACGATCACGCCCGCCGCGGGGTCGAAGCCGTCCATCTCGGTGAGGATCTGGTTGAGCGTCTGCTCGCGCTCGTCGTGGCCACCGCTGATGCCCGGGCCCGTGCTGCGCGCCCGGCCGATCGCGTCGAGCTCGTCGATGAAGATGATCGCGGGCGCCGCCTCCTTGGCCTCCTTGAAGAGGTCGCGCACGCGCGAGGCGCCGACGCCGACGATGACCTCGACGAACTCGCTGGCCGAGATCGAGAAGAACGGGACGCCCGCCTCGCCCGCGACCGCGCGTGCGAGCAGCGTCTTGCCCGTGCCGGGCGGGCCGCTGAGCAGCACGCCGCGCGGGATCTTCGCGCCGAGGCGGCGGTACTTGTCGGGGTGCTTGAGGAAGTCGACGATCTCGACGAGCTCGTCCTCGGCCTCGTCGATGCCCGCGACGTCGGCGAACGTGACGCGCTGCTCGGCGTCCTCGCCGCGCCGCGCCTTGCTGCGCCCGAGCGAGGCCATCAGCCCGCCGGGCTGGGCGCGGCGCATCAGCATGACCAGCAGCCCGATGAACAGCAGCGTCGGGCCGAAGCTGAGCAGGATCGTGGCGAGCAGCGACCGGTCGGAGGTCACCGGCTTTGCGTTGATCTCGACCTTGTGCTGCTCGAGCAGCTGCGACAGCTGGTCGGTGTTCGCGAACGTCGGCACCTCGGTGTCGAAGCGCGTGTTCTTCTTGAACTGGCTGCGGAAGTCGCCCTGGATCGTCTCGCCCTTGGACGAGATCGACTTCACGTTGCCGGCCTGCACCTGCTGGAGGAACGTGGGGCTATAGGGGATCGAGACGCGCTCGGTCTTGCCGGGGGCGAACACCAGCACGCTCAGCCAGTTGAACACCAGCAGCACGCCGAAGAAGATGAGCAGCCTGCGGCCGAGCCTCGGCCGGGGCTTCTTGTCCTTCGGCAGCTTCGGCGAACCCTCGACGCGCCAGCCGGGCGGCTTGCCTTCCTCGGCCATCAGGCGATCGCCGCGAAGTCGTCCATGAAGCCAGGATACGAAACCGCCGCAGCGTCCATCCCGACGACCTCGACGCCCTCCTGCGACGCCATGCCCGCGACCGCGCCCATCATCGCGAGGCGGTGGTCGCCATGGGATTCGATGACGCCGCCGCGCAGGCCGCCGGTGCCCCTGACGGCGAAGCCGTCAGGCGTTGCCTCGATCTCCGCCCCGAGGCCCCGCAGGCCGTCGACGACGGTGGCGATCCTGTCGGTCTCCTTCAACCGCAGCTCCTCGGCACCCGTGACGATCGTCTCGCCCTCGGCGAAGCAGCCGAGCAGGGCGACGAGCGGGAGCTCGTCGATCGCGAGCGGGACCTCGTCGGCCTCGACCGTCGTGCCGACGAGCGGGCCGAAGGCCACATCAAGGTCCTCCACCGGCTCGGTGGCGGAGAGCTCGTCTCCTGGATCGTCCTCCAGCTCGCCGAGGATGATCGCCCCCATGCGCCGGGCGATGCGCACGAACCCCACGCGGGTGTGGTTCACGTTGACGTTGCGCACGAGCAGGCGCGAACCGGAGACGAGCAGGCCGGCGGCGATCGCGAACGCCGCCGAGCTCATGTCGCCGGGCACCGCGATCTCGTCGAGCTGGAGCTCGTCGCAGTTGACCACCGTCACGTGCCTGCCGTTGCGCCGTACCGTGACGCCCGCGCCGGTGAGCATGCGCTCGGTGTGGTCGCGGGTCGGATGGGGTTCGGTGATGGTCGTCGCCCCGTCGGCGGCCAGCGCCGCGAGCATCGTGCACGACTTCACCTGCGCGGAGGCGACCGGCAGCTCGTAGGCGATCGAGTGCAGCCGCGCTCCGTGGACGGTGAACGGCGGCAGCCGCCCATCCGTCGCGTCGATGTGGGCGCCCATCAGCTCCAGCGGCTCGCGGATGCGATCCACCGGCCGGCGGCGGATCGACTCATCGCCGTCGAACGTGTAGGAGCGGCCGTCCTGGGCGGCAAGCCAGCCCGGCAGGAGGCGCATGAGCGTGCCCGAGTTGCCGACGTCGATCGGCTCCATGGGAACGCGCGCCTCGCGGATCCCGACGCCGCGGATCACGAGCTCGTCCGTGCGCTGCTCGACGAGCGCGCCCAGCGCCCGCATCGCGTCCAGCGTGGAGCTCGTGTCGGCCGCCCCGAGGTAGTTCGTCACCCGGACGGGCTCGGCCGCCATCGCCCCGAGGATCGCCGCCCGGTGGGAGATCGACTTGTCGGCCGGCGGCTCGATCTCGCCGCGCAGCCGCCCGACCGGCTCGAAGCGGACGTTCACGCGCCCACGACCTCTGCGGCACGCGCGGCCTCACGCTCCGGGACCCAGAACGCGATCTCGCCGCGCGTGTTGTCGGCGCTCGGGCTCAGCGACATGTCGTGGATGTTGATACCCGCCCTCCCCAGGGCCAGCGCGAGGTCGGCGACGACCCCGGGCCGGTTGGGCACCGCGACGCGCACCTCCGCCAGCGCCCCGCCGACGCCCTCCATTTCGAGCAGCTCACGACGGCGGTCGGCGGCGAATCCCTGCCAGTCCTCCAGCCATGCGCCGTCGCCCTCCAGCAGCGCGCGGTCGACGGCGGCCAATTCGGCGCGGACGGCGCCGATCGCCTGGCTCAGCTCGGCGCGGTTGGCCAGGTAGATGTCGCGCCACAGCGGCGGGTTTGCGCCCGCGACCCGCGTCGCATCGCGGAAGCTCGGCCCGATCGCGCCTTGGGCTTCCCGCACGAGCACGTTGGCCAGCACGTGCGGCAGATGGCTGATCGACGCCATCATGCGGTCGTGGTCGCCGGCGTCGATCGCCCGCGGGCGCGCCCCCATACCCGCGATGACGCGGTGCAGGCGCTCGAGCAGGATCCCGCCCGTGCGGCTGGTCGGGGTGAGGTACCAGGTGGCGCCATCGAACAGGTCGGCGCTGGCGTGCTCGCGGCCGCGCTGCTCGGACCCGGCGAGCGGGTGGCCGCCGCAGAAGCGCTCGTCGTCGCGCAGCAGCGGCACCTTCACGGAGCCGACGTCGCTCACCACGCACTCGGCGGGCGCGGTGGCCAGCACCTCGTCGACGACGTCGCCGAGCACGCCCAGCGGCGCGGCCACGAACGCGACCTCGGCGCCGTCGAGCGCCTCCTCCAGCGGCAGTCCGCCTGCCGGGTCGGACTCGCGCACGTCCGCCCCGAGGCGGTCGCGCGCGGCGAGGGCGATCGAGCCCCCGATGAGTCCGACTCCGACGACCGCGACGTTCACACCGCGGCGCCGAGCGACTTCCCGGCGATCGCCGCGGCCTGCTCCACGCGGGCGGCGTAGTCGGCGAACTGCGAACCGCGAAGCTGCTGCGGGCCGTCGCAGATCGCCTCCTCGGGGTACGGGTGGACCTCGACGATGATGCCGTCGGCGCCCGCCGCGGCGGCGGCGAGGCTGAGCGGCTCGACGAGGTCGCGCCGGCCCGCTGCATGCGATGGGTCGACGATCACGGGCAGGTGGCTGAGCTCCTTGAGCACGGGGATCGCGGTCAGGTCGAGCGTGAAGCGGTAGGCCGTCTCGAACGTGCGGATGCCGCGCTCGCAGAGCATCACCGACTCGTTGCCCTCCTTGAGGATGTACTCCGCCGCCATCAGAAGCTCCTCGAGCCGCGCGCTGAGGCCGCGCTTGAGCAGCGCCGGGATGCCCGTGCGGCCGATCTCGCTCAGCAGCGTGTAGTTCTGCATGTTGCGCGCGCCGATCTGGATCACGTCGGCCACCTCGGCCACGGCCTCGAGATCGCGTACGTCCATGCACTCGGTCACGATCGGCAATCCGGTTCGCTCCTTCGCCTCGGCGAGCAGGCGAAGACCCTCCTGGCCGAGGCCGGAGAACGCGTACGGGCTCGTGCGCGGCTTGTAGGCGCCGCCGCGGAACATCGTCGCGCCCGCTTCCTTGACGAGGTCGGCGGTCTGCAGCGTCTGATCGCGCGTCTCGATCGTGCACGGCCCGGCGATGAGCGCGAAGTGCTCGCCGCCGACCTTGCGCCCGGCGATGTCGAAGACGGAGCGCTCGTTGCCGCGCAGCTGCGCGCTGGCCAGCTTGTAGGGCTTCAGGATCGGCACGAGCTTGTCGACGCCCGGCGCGCCCTCGAGGCCGAGCCTCGTCACGTGCTCGAGGTCGCCGATCGCCCCGATCACGGTCACTTCCTCGCCGAACGAGGGGTGGGCCTTCGCGCCGACGGACTCGATGCGCTCGATCACTGCATCGATCTCGGCCCGGGTGGCCGACGGCTTCATCACGATCATCATCTGGTGATTCCTTTCAACACGCCTGGAGAAGAGTACGGGGGACGGCAGGGTGGGAGCTGTCGGCGCTCGATCGGAACTACGAGGGTCAGACGCCGCGGGGCGTCAGCGACCGAGCGCCGGCGTAAATCGCCAGGCGGTGGCATACGCGTAGCCGTACAGCGGCGCTGCGGGGGTGCTGCTGGCGCTGTGGGCGTCGGGGCGCATGCGAGCGCGCATTGTGACACACGCCATCGCTTCCGCCTAGACGCGCGTTCAGCCCAGCAGCTCGCGAAGCGCGGCCAAAAACCGCGCGTTCTGCGCGGGCGTCCCGTAGGTCACGCGCAGCGCGCCCGGCCGCCCGAGCGCGGCGCCGGCCCGTACGAGCACGCCGCGGTCGGCGAGGCCCTTCACGATGTCGCTCTCGCTTTCGGCCCCGCGCGGCAGGTCGAACCAGCAGAAGTTCGCCTGCGAGTCGGCGGTTGTGATGCCGAGCTCGGCGAGCCCGTCCTCCATCTCCAGGCGCGCGACGATCGTGCGCTCGACGCGGGCGGTGACCTCGTCGCCGTGGCGTAGCGCCTCGATCGCCGCCGCCTGCGCGGCGGCGTTGCAGTAGAACGGCTGGCGGACCTGGTTGACGGCGGTGACGAACTCGTCGCCGCCGCACAGCGCGAAGCCGACGCGCAGCCCGCACAGCCCGTGCACCTTGCTGAACGTCCGCAGAAGGACCAGGTTCGGATAGCGGGCGAGCAGGTCGATCGAGGCGTCCGGGTCGTCGAGCGTGTTGAAGTCGCAGTAGGCCTCGTCGAGGATCACGCAGATGTGGTGCGGGATCTTCTCGAGGAAGACCTCGATGTCGGCGAGCGGCAGCGCGGTCGACGTCGGGTTGTTCGGGTTACAGATGAGCACCAGCCGCGTGGCCACCGTGACCTCGGTGGCCATCGCGTCGAGGTCGTGCACGTGGTGCTCGTCGACTGGGATCTCGAGGGCCCGCGCGCCCGCCGCGGCGGCGAGATGCGGGTAGACGCTGAACGACGGCCACGCGTAGACGATCTCGGCGCCGGGCTCCAGGAGCGCCTCGCCCGCCGCCAGCAGGATGTCGCACGAGCCGTTGCCGATCGCGATGCGCGAAGCGGGGACGCCGTAGCGGTCGCTGAGCGCTCCGCGTAGCTTCGCGTTGGTCGGGTCGGGGTAGCGGTTGACGCCCGTCAGGACCTTCGTGACCGCCTCCACGACGGCGGGCAGCGGCGGGTCCGGCGACTCGTTGGACGCCAGCAGCGCCACGTCTTCGGGCAATGCGTAGGCCGAGGCGGCCGGATAGACCGGGATGCGCTTCACGCGGCCGCTGAACTCGATCGCCATCTACTGCGCTCCGTCCAGATCGAGGCGCAGCGTCCGCGCCTCGCCCAGGTAGACGTGGCGCGGCGCGTGGTCCTCGGGCGCGTAGTAGTGCATGAGCACCCGGATCACCCGCGGCAGCGAGCCGGGGACCTCGACCTCGCGCGCGCACAGCAGCGGGACCGTGCTGAAGCCGAGGTTGCGCGCGCCGACCGCCGGGAACTCGGCGTCGAGGTCGCTCGTGAGGGTGAAGATGCAGCTGACCGCATCCTCGGGCGCGAGCTGGTTGCGCTCGAGGATCTCGCGCATCAGCGCCTCGGTGGCGCCGAGGATCGCCTGGGACTCGTTCTCTTCGACCGTCGTGGCGCCGCGCAGCGCGAACAAACGCATGGGCGCGCATGATGCCATCCGAGCCGCCCCGGGCCCGTTCAGCGGCTGCGGGCGGCGCGGCGGCGCGGCGGTACCGCGACACGCTTCAGCGCGCCGATCTCCTTGGGCGTCAGCTGCCGCGACTGGCCCTCGGCCAGGCGCCCGAGCTCGAGCGGCCCGAACGACACGCGCCGCAGCGACACCACGCGGTGCCCGACGGCCTCGCACATGCGCTTGACCTGCCGCTTGCGCCCCTCGCGGATCGTCAGCTCGAGCACCCCCGGCCGGACCTGGCGCGCCTGCGCGGGCGCGGTCTTGCCGTCGTCGAGCTCCACGCCCGCGCGCAGCTGCTCCAGCGCCCGGTTCTTGACAAAGCCGCCGTGCACCTTGGCGATGTACGTCCGCGGCACCTCATAACGCGGGTGCATCAGCTGGTTGGCGAGCTCGCCGTCGTTGGTCAGCAGGATCAGCCCGGTGGTGTCGGCGTCGAGCCTGCCGACCGGGTACAGGCGCACGCCGGCGTCGACCAGGTCGGTGACCACGGGCCGCCCGTGCGTGTCCTTGGCCGTCGAGACGACCCCGCTGGGCTTGTTGACCACGTAGACGACCTGCTCGGCCTCGAGCGTGGCCGGGGCGCCGTCGACGCGGACGTCGTCGGACCCGTCGACGTCGCGTGCCGGATCGAGCACGATCTCGCGCCCGACGGTCACGCGGCCCTCGCGGATGATGCCCTCCGCCGCGCGGCGCGAGGCGATCCCGGCGTGGGCGAGGAACTTGGCGAGGCGCATCCGTCCGTCACCATAGGTGCAGCGATGGATCTCGACCTTCTCCAGACGACGCTCGACGAGCTCGGCCAGCCCGCCTTCCGCGCGCGGCAGGTGTGGGCGTGGGCCGCGCGGGGCGTCGCGGGCTATGACGCGATGACCGACCTACCGGCCGGGCTGCGCGCGCAGCTGGCCGAGCGCGTCCCGTTCTCGTCGCTCGAGCTCCAGCGCGATGCGCACTCCCGCGATGGCACGGTCAAGGCGCTGTTCGCCACGCACGACGGTCGTGCGATCGAGGCCGTCCTCATGCGTTTCCGCGACGGTCGCCGGTCGCTGTGCGTCTCCTCGCAGTCCGGCTGCCCGCTGACCTGCAGCTTCTGCGCGACGGGCACGATGAAGTTCGGCCGCAACCTCACCGCCGGCGAGATCCTCGACCAAGCCCTGCATTTCCGCCGCATCGAGGCCGTCGACCATGCCGTGTTCATGGGCATGGGCGAGCCCATGATGAATCTCGATGCAGTGCTCGGCGCCTGCGAGCGCCTGCCCGACCTGGGCATCACGCATCGGCGCACGACGATCTCCACGGTCGGCTGGGTCCCCGGCATAGACCGCCTCGCCGAGTCCGACATGCCGATCCGCCTCGCCCTGAGCCTGCACGCGGCCGAGGATGCGCTGCGCTCCCAGATCATGCCGGTCAACGACCGCTACCCGATCGCCGAGGTGCTCGCGGCCTGCGAGCGCTGGCAGGCCGCCAAGCGCCGGATGGTGTTCGTCGAGTACGTGATGCTGCGAGGCGTCAACGACGGCTACGCGCAGGCCGTCGCGCTCGCGCAGCTGCTCGACCACCGCCGCTACAAGGTCAACCTGATCCCGTACAACCCCACCGGCATGTACGACGGCTCGTCGCGCGAGGCGATCGCGGCGTTCAAGGCGGTGCTCGAGGAGCACGGCCTGCGCGCCACCGTGCGCCTCACCCGCGGCCGCGACATCGACGCCGCCTGCGGGCAGCTGGCGGCGAAGGCCGCGGCTCCGGCTACGACGGCGTAGCGACCCGCGCCTCGCCGGCCTTCAGCAGGCGCTCGCGCAGGTCGGCCTCGTCCTCGGGGGAGGGGTCCCAGGCCGACGGGTCGGGCAGGTCGTCGACCGAGTTGAGGCCGAAGAGCTTCAGGAACAGCGGCGTCGTGCGGTACAGCGTCGCGCCGAACTGCGAGCGCCCGCCCTCCTCGATCAGCCCGCGCTCGAGCAGCGTCCCGGAGGCCGAGTCGGCGCTCACGCCGCGGATCCGGGTGATCTCCGGGCGCGACACCGGCTGCAGGTAGGCGACGATCGCCAGCGTCTCTGCCTGCGCGGGCGTGAGCGGCGGCGTGCGCGGCTTGGCCAGCAGGCGCCGCGCGGCAGCCTCGGCCTCCGGCGCGCTCGACAGCGTCCAGCCGCCGGCGACCTCGCGCAGCTCCATGCCGCGCCGGCCGGGAGCGAACACCTCGCCCAGCTCGGCGAGCGCCTCGGCGATCTCGTCGGGCTCGGCGGCGCAGGCCTCGGCGAGCTCCACTGCTCCAACGGGCTCGGGCGCCAGGAAGAGCAGCGCCTCGAGGGTGCGCACGAGCTCGCTCATGCCGACATCCTCGCGTGGTGCCCGGACGGGGTGTTCGGCGCGATCGTGATGTCGCCGAACGGCACCTCCTGCTCCCAGACGGCCTCGCCCTGCTTGTAGAGCTCGAGCAGGGCGAACAGCGTCACGCAGACCGTCACGCGGTCGGCGCCCTTGACCGCCTCGTCGAACGTCGTGATGCCCGAGCGCAGCAGCGCACGCAGGTGGCGCAGGCGCTCGGCCACCGTCACCCGCGGGATCGTCAGGTGCGCGAGGCTGATCGGCGGCGGGACGCGGAGCAGCGCCCCGATCGCGGCGCCGAGCTGCGCGGGGTCGTACACGGCGGCAGATTCGGAGAGGTCGACCTTGCGCAGGAAGCCGGGGAGCCGTGCGCTGCGAAAGCGCCGCCCGTGCTCGCCCGCCAGGCGACCGCTGAGATGCTCGGCCGCGGCGCGGTAGCGCTTGGCCTCGAGCATCCGAGCCAGCAGCTCGTCGGCGGCCTCGCCCGGCTCGAAGTCGAGCACGTCCTCCTCGTCGCGCGGCAACAGCAGGCGCGACTTCAGCTCCAGCAGCGCCGCGATCAGCACGAGGAACTCCGTCGCGGCCTCCAGGTCCAGCTCGCCGCGCTGCTCGAGGAAGTCCAGGTAGGCCAGGACGACATCGGCGAGCTCGACCTCCATGAGGTCGACCTCCTCGCGCAGCACGAGGGTCAGGAGCAGGTCGAACGGCCCGCTGAAGACCTCGAGGTCGAGTTCGAGCCCGGCGACGGTCACTGCCGACACGGTAGCGGCGCGGTCAGACGAGCAGCGCGGCGTGGTGCACGGTGAACAGGCGGCGGGCCAGCGGCGGCGCCGCGCGCAGCGTCGCGGCGCGCACCGCCCACTTCGAGCGCCCGCCGCCGTGAAAGCGATGGACCTCGAGCGGCAGCGCGTCGCTGAGCTCTGCGGCGACGCGCAGCCCGGCGCCCGCGGCGATCCGGTGCACGTCGGCGCGCGCGAAGCGCTGCAGGTGCCCGATCCGCTGCGCCTCGGCGACCTTCGCGGGGCGCCGCGCGCTCAGGTTGTCCTCCAACGGCACTTCGACCACGACCTCACGGCACACGCGTGCGGTCTCGCGCAGCAGCGCCACCGGGTCGGGCACGTGCTCGAGCACGTGGCTGAGGATCCCCAGCTCGAATGCCCCGTCGGCCTCGGGGAGGCGCTTGCCGTCGAAGGCGGCCACGCGCAGCTCCGGCCGCGCGCCGGCGATCGCAGCGGCCTCCGGACTGACCTCGTAGCCGACGTGCTCGCGCCCGTAGCCGCGCCCCGCCAGCTCGGCCAGCAGGGCGCCGTCCCCGCACCCCACCTCGCAGACGACGTGCGGCACGCCTGGGTGGAGCGTCATGACGTGGTCGGCCTTGCCACGCGCGCTCAGGGCCCGCCAGCGCGCCCAGCGCTCGCCCTCGGGGCCGCTGTGGGAGTACGCCTCGTCGTAGAAGCCCGCCAGATCGGTCACGGTCGCGGGGGGCCGACGCCCATGGCGTCGCGCACGTCGGCGAGCGTGTCGGCCGCGATCGTGCGGGCTTTCTCGGCGCCCTCCGCCAGCATCGCATGCAGCGCGGCCTCGTCGGCACGAAGATCTTCGTAGCGCTCACGCACCGGGGCGAGCATCGCGGTGACGGACTCCGCCGCGGCCGCCTTCAGGTCGCCGTAGCCGCGCGCCGTGCGCATCTCCTCGACGACCGTGTCCGGCGAGACGCCGCGGGCGACGGCGAGGATGTCGATCAGGTTGGAGACGCCGGGCTTGTCGGGCGAGCGGGCGATCTCGGAGCCCGAATCGGTCACCGCGCGCTTGAGCTTCTTCTCGATCGCGGCGGGCTCGTCGAGGACGTAGACGGTCCCCTCGACCGAGCCGTTGGTGGTCGACATCTTCCGCGTCGGGTCCTGCAGGTCCATGATCCGCGCCCCCACCGACGGGATGCGGTGGTCGGGGACCACAAGCGTCCCCTCGCCAAAACGGGCGTTGAAGCGCCGTGCGGCGTCGCGCATGAGCTCCAAGTGCTCGCGCTGGTCCTCGCCGATCGGCACCTCTTCGGCGCGGTAGGCCAGCACGTCTGCCGCCATGAGCACCGGGTAGAAGAGCAGGCCCGCGGAGACGAGCTCGCGCTGCGCATGCGACTTGTCGCGGAACTGGTGCATGCGGTTGAGCTCGCCGGTCGAAGTCACGGCGCTCAGCAGCCAGCACAGCTCCGTGTGCTCCTGCACGTCTCCCTGGCGGAAGAGGATGCAGCGCTCCGGATCGAGGCCGGAGGCCACCAGGATCGCCGCCGTGTCGAGCGTGCGTTCGCGCAGCTCGCGCGGGTCGTACTGCACGGTGATCGCGTGCAGGTCGACGATGCAGTAGATCGCCTCGCCGCGATCCTGGCCCTCGACGTACTGCCGGATCGCGCCGATGTAGTTGCCCAGGTGCTTGCGCCCGGTGGGCTGGATGCCACTGAAGATCCGCATGTGCGACGGCGGAGCATACGAGGCTGGGCCCTCCCCAGAATCGGTGACCGGACTGGACGAACGTCGGAGGCGCGCGCCGGGCGCGTGTGGCTGAATACGCGGCTCTTCCCCCGCCTTCCCGATAGGAGCACCCGCGATGACCCGCATGAGCATCGCGCCCGCCTCGCTCGCCCTCGCCATCGCGCTCGGTGCCTGCGGGTCGTCGGGCAGCGACAACGCCCCGAGCGCCGCCCCGAGCGGCGGCGTCGTCAACGAGCAGCCTGCTGCGCCGCAAACGCCGCAGAAGAGCAAGGCAACGCCCGCGACGCAGCAGGAGCCCGCGAAGGCGCCGGAGGCCCGCACCTCGGCCCCGAAGAACAAATACGGCGTGACCTACGAGGGCCCCAAGCCGAAGCCGCTGCCCGCCAACACCGAGCCGCTTGCCGGCGATGCCAAGGGCCAGGCCCTGCAGGGGTCGATCAAGCGCTTCCTCGCCTGGGGCAACTCGTTCTACGGCGCGACCGTGCTCGACACGTCCGCGAGCAACGAATGCTCCGAGCGCGGGACAGACGTGTGGTCGTGCGCCGTCACGATCAACGTGGTCAGGCCCTACAGCGGCCACAAGGCCGGTCCGATCGCGGGCGGGTACACGGTGACGCTCGACCCGAAGACCAAGCAGCTCAGCTACGCGTCCGGTTTGTCCTGACCCGTAGTTTGGGCCGAGAAGGGTTCCCGCACGGGGCAAGCCGGGTAGCGCCTCGCAGATGAAACCCGTCGCCGAGACGCCGACCAAGCCGGTCGACTACGCCGCGCTCAGCACCGGCTACGGCGCGCTGCTCGGCGCGGTCGTCCTCGGCGCCCGCGATCGTCCCGACCCGGTGCGCCAGGCGGAGATACCCGCGCTGGGCCTGGCGACGTTCGCCCTGTCCAAGCTGATCGCCAAGGAAAAGGTCGAGAGCTGGGTGCGCGAGCCGTTCGTCGAGGAGACGGCGCACGGGCGCCGGCCCAAGGGAACGCGCATGCGCTACGCCGTGGGTGAGCTGCTGTCGTGCACGCGCTGCGTGGGCGCATGGAGCTCGCTCGGGCTCGTCGCCCTGCGTATGACGCGTCCGCGCGAGGCGCGGGTCGTCACCGCGGTGCTCGCGACCTCGGCGCTCAACGACTTCCTGCAGACCGGGTTCAGCTGGGCCTGTGCCCGCTCGAATCAGTCAGGCACTCAGAGCGGCTGACGGATCAGCGGGTGCTTTGCGGCGCCGGCCTCGTCCAAGCGGCGCACCGGCGTGGTGTACGGCGCGTTGCGAGCGACCTCCGGGTCCTCACCGGCCTCGCGCAGGATGTCGGCGATGGCGTCGGCGAACGCGTCGAGCGTCTCCTTGGCCTCGGTCTCGGTCGGCTCGACGAGCAGCGCCTCGTCGACCAGCAGCGGGAAGTAGACCGTCGGCGGGGGGTAGCCGTGGTCGAGCTGGCGCTGGGCGAGGTCAAGCGTCTTGATGGCCAGATCCTTCTTCATCGGCGAGCCGCTGAGGACGAACTCGTGCATGCACAGCTCCCCGAAGGCGAGCGGCAGCTTGTCTGCGACGCCTTCGCGCTTGAGGCGCGCGAGCAGGTAGTTGGCGTTCAGCACGGCGGTCTCGGAGGCGTCCTTGAGGCCCTCGGCGCCGAGCGAGCGGATGTAGGCGTACGAGCGAACGAAGCAGCCGTAGTTGCCCTGAAAGCCGCGCAGCCTGCCGATCGACTTCTCGCCGCCGTCGCGAAGGTCGAACGTGCCGCCGTCGTTCACGATCCGCGGGTTCATCAGGTAGGGCTCCATGCGGTCCGAGACCGCGATCGGGCCGCTCCCCGGCCCGCCGCCGCCGTGGGGCTGGGTGAAGGACTTGTGCAGGTTGAAGTGCACGATGTCGAAGCCCATGTCGCCCGGGCGGCTGATGCCCATGACGGCGTTGAGGTTCGCGCCGTCGTAGTAGAGCGTCGCCCCGACGCCGTGCACGATCGAGGCGATCTCCTCGATGTTGGAGTCGAAGATGCCCAGCGTGTTGGGGTTGGTGAGCATCAGGCACGCGACGTCCTCGTCGGCCTTCGCGCGCAGGTCGTCGAGGTCGACCCCGCCATCGGGATTCGTGCCGACCTTCACGACCTCGTAGCCGGCCATCGTCACGGTCGCCGGGTTCGTGCCGTGCGCCGTGTCCGGCGTGAGCACCTTGCGCCGGGTGTCGCCGCGATCCTCGTGGTAGGCACGCGTGAGGAGGACGCCCGCAAGCTCGCCGTGGGAGCCGGCGCTCGGCTGCAGCGACACGTGCGGCAGCCCCGCGATCTCCCCCAGCGCCCGCTCCAGGTTCCACATCAGCTCGAGCGCGCCCTGGGCGTGTGCGGGGTTCTGCATCGGGTGCAGGCGCGCGTGGCCGGGCAGCGCCGCAACGCGCTCGTGCAGCCGCGGGTTGTGCTTCATCGTGCACGAGCCCAGCGGGTAGAAGCCCGAGTCCAGGTCGAAGTTGCGCTTGGACAGGTTCACGTAGTGGCGCACGATCTCGGGCTCGGAGACCTGCGGCAGCCGCGCCGGCTCGGCGCGGCGCAGGTACTCGGGCAGCAGGCCGTCGACCTGCGGGACGTCCATCTTCGGCGCGGTGAACGCGCGTCGGCCCGGCGCACCCTTCTCGAAGATCGTCGCGGTGCGGTCGGCATCGGCCGAGTGGGCGTTACGTGGCGTGCGGCCGGGGATTTCGGGGTCGCGGTGCAGCGCGTTGTCGCTCAGCGCGGTCATGCGGTCACCTCGGTCCTCTCCGCCGCGACCGCGGCGCCGAGCACGTCGGCCAGCCGGTCGATGTCCGCGCGCGAGCGCTGTTCGGAGATCGCCACGAGCAGCACGTCGTCTTCGAGAGCGAGGCCCGGGTTGACGCCCGGGGCCTGGCAGCGGGCGACGACCTCGGCCACGGGCGCCGCGAGCTTCAGCGCGAACTCGCGGACCACCGGCTGCGTGTGCAGCGCCTCGACGCCCTCCAGGGCGGTCAGCGCCTCGCGTGCGTAATGGGTCCGCTGCAGCAGCAGCTCGCCCAGCTCGACGAGGC
>JAWVFZ010000219.1:0-9937 GCA_033855555.1 Solirubrobacteraceae bacterium | reverse complement strand
TGGCCGCCGTCGTAGTCGTCGCCGAGGTGCACGAGCGTCGCCGGCTTGCCGAGTGCGCTGCAGGGCTGGTTGCCCTCGGGATCGATGCCCCGCCAGATGCGCACGAACGAGTTGGTCTCGCGCTCCTCGGCCACCGTGGTCGGCTCGGTGTGCCCGGGCCGGATGACGGTCTCGCCCGGCAGCGCCAGCAGCACGTCCATGATCGAGTGCTTGAGGTCGGCGAACGTCGTGTGCGCGGGGGCGCGCACGCCGCCGACGGAGCCCTTGAACAGCGTGTCGCCGGTGAACACCTGACCCTCGGCGAGCAGCGACAGCATCCCGAGCGTGTGCCCGGGGGTGTGCAACGCCGTCACGGTCAGCGCCCCCACCTTCAGGTCGCCCGGCTCCATCGTCCCCGTCGTCCCGGCGACCTCCGGCTCCTGCGGATGGATCAGGACCTCGAGGTCGGGCCAGCGCGCCTTGAGCTGGTCGAGCTCGCACACGTGGTCGTAGTGGTGATGGGTCAGGAGCACATGCGTCGGCGTGACGCCATCGCGCTCGGCGGCCTCGATCAGCCACCCCACGGGTCCG
Organism: Solirubrobacteraceae bacterium; assembly: GCA_033855555.1. Taxonomy (GTDB): domain Bacteria; phylum Actinomycetota; class Thermoleophilia; order Solirubrobacterales; family Solirubrobacteraceae; genus AC-49. Next base: position 9,367 of record JAWVFZ010000219.1, on the reverse strand, counting down.
CCGGCGTCGACGAAGAATCCGCCGCCCTCCTCGTCGGAGACCAGGTAGGTGTCCGAGAGGAACTGGTCGTTCATTGATGTCTCGACGCGCATGGTCGAGCACTATGGCATGCGCTATAGTGAGACACGCATGTCTCACGACTCTGACGCCCGCCCCAACCTCGTCCCCATCTTCGTCGCCCTCGCGCTGGGCATGTTCCTCGCCGCCCTGGACCAGACGATCGTCTCCACGGCGCTGCCGACGATCGTCGGCGACCTCGGCGGCATCGAGCACCTGTCCTGGGTCGTCACCGCCTATCTCGTCGCGTCCACCGCCTCCACACCGCTGTACGGCAAGCTCGGCGACACGCTCGGGCGCAAGCCCGTCTTCCAGGCGGCGATCGTCATCTTCCTCACGGGCTCGCTGCTGTCCGGCGCCGCGCAATCGCTCAACGAGCTGATCGCGTTCCGCGCGCTGCAGGGAATCGGCGCCGGCGGGCTCATGGTCGGCGCGCAGGCGATCATCGGCGACATCGTCCCGCCGCGCGAGCGCGGGCGCTACATGGGCTTCATCGGCGCGGTGTTCGCCGTGTCGAGCGTTGCGGGACCGCTGCTCGGTGGCTTCTTCGTCGACAACCTCAGCTGGCGCTGGGTCTTCTACGTGAACATCCCGATGGGCATCCTCGCGCTCGTCGTCGTCGCGACCCGGTTGCACCTGCCGCGCAACCGCGGCGCGCGCAACCCCGTGGACTGGCTCGGCTTTGCCCTCCTGACGGGCGCCGTCGGCTCCCTGATCCTCATGACGTCCTGGGGCGGCAGCCAGTACCGCTGGGGTTCGCTGACGATCATCGGGCTCGGCGTCGCCGCGGTGGCGCTGGCGGTGGCGTTCTTCTTCCGGGAGCGCAGCGCGGCCGATCCGCTGATCGCGCCGCGCCTGTTCTCCAGTCGCGTGTTCAACATCGCCAACGCGACCGGCTTCATCGTCGGCCTGGGCATGTTCGGCGCGCTGACGTTCCTGCCGCTCTACCTGCAGGTCGTCCGTGGGGCGACGCCCACGACGTCCGGGCTGCTGATGGTCCCGCTGATGGGCGGCCTGCTGACGGCCTCGATCCTCTCCGGGCGCTGGATCAGCGCGCACGGCCGCTACCGCGCGTTCCCGATCGCCGGCACCGCGTTCCTCACGGTCGGCATGGCGCTGCTCACCACCCTCGACGCCGGGACCTCGAAGCTGCTCTCGAGCGTGTTCATGGTGATCATCGGCATCGGCATCGGACTCGTCATGCAGGTGCTCGTGCTGGTCGTCCAGAACGACGCACGGCCGACAGACCTGGGCGTCGCGACCTCCACGGCGCAGTTCTTCCGCTCGATCGGCGGCTCGGTCGGCGTCGCGATCTTCGGCGCGATCTTCGCCTCGCGTTTGGCGAGCGGCCTCTCAGCGCTGCCGCCCCAGGTCGCCGCGCAGGTCGGGGTCTCCGGTGGCTCGGTGCAGGTCCGCCCCGATCAGGTCCAGGCGCTGCCCAGCGGGACCCGAGACGAATTCATCGGCGTCTTCGTGCACGCGCTGCACGGGGCCTTCCTCTGGGGCGCGATCTTCTCGGTGCTGGCGTTCGTGCTGACGTGGCTGCTGCCCGAGGTCCCGCTGCGCGTGCAGTCGGCGATGGGCCGGCGCGCCGGCGAAGAGACGGCGCCGATCGCCGCATGATCGAGGTCGTGAAGGTCGACGGGCGCCGCGCGGTCGGCGACCGCAACCGCGAGTCGATCCTCGAGGCGGCCATCCACGTCCTCGCCGCACAGCCGGAGGCGGGCATGGGCGAGGTCGCCGCCGCTGCCGGCGTCGGCCGCGCCACCGTCTACCGCCATTTCGTCTCGCGCGAGGAGCTCATCGACGCCCTGCGCGAACACGCGCGCAAGGAGGCCCACGAGCGCTTTGCAGCGGCGCGCCTCGACGAGGGCGATCCCGTCGATGCGCTGGAGCGGATGGTGCGTGCAATGCTGGCGCTCGGCGACCGCTACCGCGTGATCTTCCCGCCCGAGCAGCACAACGAGCGGCCCAAGGAGCTGCTCCTGCGGCCGCTCGGCCGGCTCATCGTCCGCGCACAGGCAGAGGGCGTCATCGATCCCCAGATCCCGTCCGCCTGGGTTATTGCGTCCCTGCGCGCGCTGCTGCGCGCCGCGGTCGACGAGATCCAGGCGCGGCGCCTGACTCGCGACGCAGCGGCCGAACGCATCGTTCGGACACTCGTGCGCGGGGTAGGCTGAACCCATGCCCGAGTCTCATCTGATCCACACCTGTTACCGGATCGGCGACATCGACCGGTCGGTCGCCTTCTACAACGCGCTCGGCTTCGAGGAGCTCCGCCGCATGGGGCTGCCCGACGGGGCGACGAACGTCTTCATGGGACTGCCGGGCGACGGCGCGCGCCTGGAGCTGACCTACAACCCGGGCGTCGACAGCTACGAGCTCGGGACGGGCTACAACCACATCGCGATCACGGCCGGCGACCTCGACGGTGCGCTGTCCCAGCTCGAAGGCCAGGGGATCGCGCCCGAGAAGCCGCCCTACACCGTCTCGGAGAACGGCCCCCGCATCTGCTTCGTCCGCGACCCGGACGGCTATCGCATCGAACTCATTGAGATGAACCCCTAGCCGACTGGGTAGGCCCGGGGGCATGACCCCCGAGAACAATGAAGAGGTGGCGGGCGGCCTGTTGGGCAAGGTCGCCGGTCGCGTCAAGGAAGCCGCAGGAGACATCGTCGGCCACGAGGCCCTCGCGCGCGAGGGCCGGCTGCAGCAGGCCGGCTCCGACGCCGAGTTCGAGGCGCGCAAGCGCGCTGCCGAGGCACGCGACGAGCAGGCCGAGGCCGATCTCGAGGCCAGAAAGGCCGACACCGAGGCCGAGCGAGCGCGGCTGGAGGCCGAGGTCGAGGCGGAGCGCCGCGAGGCTCGCATCGAGACCGACGCCGAGCGCGCCGAGCGCGAGGCCGAACACCAACGCGCACGCGGGGCCGCCGATGCCGCGCGGCTCGAGCAGGAGGCGCGCCGGGCAGAGGCCCGCGCGGACGCGATCGACCCCGAGGAGACCCGATGAACCCGCTTCGCACCGTTCCCCGCGCCGCGTTCAGCGCCTACGTCAAGGCAGTGCGGCTGCCCTTCGACCAGGCGGCGAGGCTGCTCGGGCGCAGGGAAACCGAGATAGCTCTCGACCAGGCCGAGGCGGGCGCGCGCGACGCGGCCGGCGCCGTCTTGGGCGACGACCAGATGCGCCGTGACGCCGGCCGCCGGCGCAGCGCCGCCGACGAGCGCAACCGCGCGCTGCGCCTGAAGGCCGATGCCGAGCGCGTCGACCAGCAGAGCAGGGAGAGCGCCGCGCAGCGCAAGCAGAAGGCCGCCGAGGCTCAGCGCAAGCGCAAGCAGCGCGCCGACCGCGAGGCCGCCGAGCGCCAGGAGGCGCTGCGCGCCAAGGAGCGCGCCGACCGCCTGCAGGCGCTCGATCAGCAGGCCGAGGCGCTGGAAGCCGAGCAGGACGCGCTCGCATCGCGTGACGAGGCCAAGCGCCTGGCGGAGGCCGCGGCCAACGTGAAGGCGGGGCGAACGAGCTAGGCCGAGCGGGCGCAGAAGTGCGTGTGCTTACGAAAACGGGCGCGCCACGCCAAGTCGGAGTAACGTCGCACCATGGAGCTGGCGTTCGTGCGTGGCGTGCGCAACCCCCGGCGGCGGTCGCCGATGGCGCTGCTCCCGGGGATCGCATTGCTGCTTGCCGCACACGCCGCAACGGCGCAGGCCGCGGTCACGGACTGCGCGCGCAGCTCGGCGTATTCGCAGAAGGTTCTCGCCACGACCGGGCTGGTGGGCTACTGGCGCCTGGGCGAGGCGTCCGGTGCGACGGCGTGTGAGAGCAAGAACGGCGACACCGGCGCCTACCAGCCGGGCACCGTGCTCGGGCGGCCCGGCGCGATCCCAGGGGACCCGGACACCGCCGCCGGCTTCGACGGCGTCAAGGGCTGGGTAAGCGCGCCCGATAGCGCCGCGCTCGATGTCGGCGACAGCTTCACGGCCGAGGCCTGGGCGCGGCGCGGGGCGTTGAGCTCGTCGAACACGCAGGTGATCGTCTCCAAGCAGAACGGCGCCTGGGTGCTGTTGTTCGACCTGTCCAACCGCCTCGTCCTGCGACGGTCCACCGTCGCCGACGTGGTCGTCTCCACGACGACGGTCACCGATACGACCACCTGGCACCACGTCGTGGCCACGAAGAGCGGCGCGGCGGTGCATCTCTACCTCGATGGTCGCGACGTGACCGGCACGCCCAGCAACCAGACGATGGCCGACAATGCCCAGCCGCTGTCGATCGGGCAGAGCGCCAACGCGTCCTTCTACAACGGCGATATCGACGAGGTCGCGGTGTACGCCCTGCCGCTCACGGCGACCCAGGTCGCCGACCACTACGCGGCGGGCGCCCCGCCGCCCCCGCCCCCGCCGCCGCCGAGCAACGGCGATCCGGCGATCGCCGTTGCCGGAGACATCGCCTGCGATCCCGCGGACGCCGGCTTCAACGGCGGCGCCGGGACAGCGACGAACTGCCGGCAGGCGGCGACCTCGAACCTCCTCGCCGCCAACGGCCCGAACGGCGTCCTCACCCTCGGCGACAACCAGTACGTGGACGGGACATTGGCGAAGTTCAACCAGGTGTTCGGGGCGACGTGGGGCCGCTTCAAGTCGCTGACCCACCCCTCGGTCGGCAACCACGAGTACAACATGGCCGGGGCGGGCGGCTACTACGACTACTTCAACGGCCTGGGCCAGCAGAGCGGACCGGCCGGCGATCGCAGCAAGGGCTACTACAGCTACGACATCGGCACGTGGCACCTGGTGGCCCTGAACTCGGTCTGCTCGGCGGCCGGGGGCTGCGGAGTCGGCTCGCCTCAAGAGAAGTGGCTCCGGGCCGACCTCGCCGCCCATCCGGCGGCCTGCACGCTGGCCTACTGGCACCACCCGCGCTTCAGCTCGGGCTGGTCGGGCAACGCAACGCCCACCGCGCCGCTGTTCCAGGCCCTCTACGACGCCAACGCCGACGTCGTCCTGGCGGGCCACGATCACAACTACGAGCGCTTTGGCCCGCAGACGCCGAACGGCGTGGCGGACCAGGCGCGCGGCATCCGCGCTTTCACGGTGGGCACGGGCGGCGACGACTTCGACTCGCTGATCACGGTGCGCGCCAACAGCCAGGTGCGGAACTTCGACACCTTCGGGGTGCTCAAGCTGACCCTGCACCCCAACAGCTACGACTGGCGGTTCGTTCCCATCGCCGGGCAGACGTTCACGGACTCGGGCACATCGGCCTGTCACTGAGCCCCACGCGCCTCGCCCTCTGCGCTGCGGTCATGAGCTTCGGCATGCTCGGCGTCGCGACCGCCTCGGCGTCGGTCTTCGGCACCTGGCAGCTCGTCGATCCCATCCAGCGCCCGTCGCACTTCACGGTGCGCATCACGCACCGCGGGGCCTACTGCCGTGCGCTCGCCCGCACGCGCCACTCGTGCTACACGATCCGCAAGGGGTCGATGGGCGAGCTGGTCGACAGCGGCCGCGTCGGCGTCTCCGGCCACCGTGTGTCCTTCAGCGACGGCGCGACCGGCGAATGCCCCGGTCGCGCCGGGCGCTACACGTGGCGCCGGGTGAAGCGCGGCATCCGGCTCCACGGCCTGCAGGACCTGTGCCCTGGGCGCCGGCACCTGTTCGTGGCCGGAACCTGGAAGCGCAAGTAGCGGCGCAGGGAGCTAGGCGAGCTCGCGCTCGAGCACCTCGCGGTGCGTCGGGCGCGCGGACTCGTAGCGCTCGCGGCCCTCGGGCGTCAGCGCCGTGAAGATGCCGCGCCGGTCCTCCGAGCACATCTTGCGCTCGACGAGGCCGTCCTTCTCCAGCCGGCCGATGACGCGCGACAACGCGCTTTGGCTGAGGTGCACCTCGTCGGCGAGGCTCTGCATCCGGCACTCGTCGCCGTCGAGGGCGGCGAGGTGCTCGAGCACCTCGAACTCGCTCATCCCCAGGCCGTGCTGGTCCTCGAGCGCTGTGGTCAGAGCGCAGCTGACACGGGCGTGCCGCTCGAGGATTTCGCGCCATGTCCCCACGAGCGCCGTGTCCTTGGTGGGACTCATCGCGGCTGCCATCGTAGCAGGTCGCCGCATATTATGCCTTCACATTTTATGTGCTTGCAATCTATGCGTACGCATGTATTGTCGCCGCATGGCTTCTACTCATGCATCCTCCGAGGGCTCCCACTGGGATGCCCGCCTTTGGACGGCGCTCGTGGTCCTCTGCGGCGTCGTCTTCCTCGACGGTCTCGACGTCTCCATGGTCGGCGTCGCGCTCCCGTCCATCCGCTCGGACCTCGGCCTGAGCACCTCGCAGCTGCAGTGGGTGGTGAGCGGCTACGTGCTGGGTTATGGCGGGCTGCTCCTGCTGGGTGGCCGCGTCGCCGACCTGCTCGGCCGCCGGCGCGCGCTCCTCGGCGCGCTGGGTGTGTTCACCGTCGCGTCGGTCCTCGGCGGCCTGACCAGCGACCCGACCCTGCTCGTCGCCACGCGCTTCATCAAGGGCGCGGCTGCGGCGTTCACGGCGCCCGCGAGCCTCTCGATCATCACCACGACGTTCCCCGAGGGGCCCGCCCGCAACAAGGCGCTGAGCGTCTACACGGCGTGCGGCGCCAGCGGATTCTCGTCCGGCCTGATCCTCGGCGGCCTGCTGACCGAGATCGGTTGGCGCTGGACGTTCCTGCTCCCTGTACCGATCGCGCTCGTGATCCTCGTCATCGCGCCGCGCGTGCTGGCGCGTGACCTCCAGCTCGGCCGCGTCCGCGGGCGCTTCGACGTACTCGGCGCACTGACCGTCACCGCCGGAATGCTGCTGCTCGTGCGCACGGTCGTGCAGGCCCCGGCCGAGGGCTGGGGCTCGGCGATGACGCTGGGGTCGTTCGTCCTCGCGACCGCGCTGCTGGCGCTGTTCGTCACGATCGAGCAGCGCACGTCGCATCCGCTCGTCCGCCTGGGAATCCTGCGCTCCGGCAGCCTCGCGCGGGCCAACCTCGCCGGCGGGGCGATGTTCGGCTGCTACATCGGCTTCCAGTTCGTGGCGACGCTCTTCCTGCAGAACGAGCTCGGCTGGTCGGCGATCCACACCGCGCTGGCGTTCCTGCCGGCGGGGCTGCTGGTGGCCTTCGGCGCGCCGCGGATCGGCGCGCTGGCGGATCGCTTCGGGACCGAGCGGCTGGTCGCGCTGGGCTTCGTGAGCTTCGTCGTCGGCTACGCGCTGTTCCTGCGTGTCGGCGACACCCTCTCCTACCCCGCGGTGATGCTGCCGACGATGCTGCTCCTGGGGATCGGCTTCGCGCTGACGTTCCCCTCGCTGAACATCCAGGCGACGGCGGGCGTCGCAGACCACGAGCAGGGGCTCGCCTCCGGGCTGGTCAACACCTCGTTCCAGGTCGGCGGCGCGATCGTGCTGGCGGTCGTGAGCGCGGTCGTCTCCAGCCGCGGGGCCGGGACGACGTTCCTGGACGCGATGCGTCCGGCGCTGGGCGTCGTCATCGGCGTCGCCGTCATCGGCCTGGTCATCTCGGTCTCCGGCCTGGTCCGCGGCAGGGAGGCCGTCGCCCCCGCGGTCACCTAGGCTCCGTGTAGTGGCCGAGCGCCGCATCGCCATCGTCGACCTCGGGTCGAACACGTTCCGCCTCGTGGTGTTCACCGCCGGCGACGGATGGTGGCGGCGCACGGACGAGATCTACGAGGGCGTGCGCATCGGCGAGGGCCTGGCCTCCACGGGAGAGCTGGGGCCCGAGCCGGTGCGCCGCGGCCTCGCCGCCGTCGAGGTGTTCGCGCACTTCTGCCGCGCCACCGGGGTCGACGAGATCGACGCCGTCGCCACCAGCGCGATCCGCGAGGCCGGCAACCGCGACGAGTTCCTCGGGCGCGCAGCGCTGCCGGTTCGGGTCCTGACGGCCGACGAGGAGGCGCATTACGGCTACCTCGCCGCCGTCAACTCCACGACGCTGGGCGACGGGTGCGTGCTCGATCTGGGCGGCGGATCGCTGCAGCTCACCCGCGTCGTCGGCCGGCTGGCGCACGAGGAGCGCTCCTGGAAGCTCGGCGCGGTGCGGATGACCGAGCGCTTCGGCGACGATCTCAAATCGCTGCGCAAGCACGTCAAGGGCAAGCTCGAGGACGCCGACTGGCTCGCGCGCTGCGGCTCGCGGCTCGTCGCGATCGGCGGCACGGCGCGAAACCTCGCCGCCGCCGACCAGGGGCGGCGCGAGCTGCCGTCCTTCGGCGTGCAGGGCCATGTCATTCCGCGCAAGGCGCTCGCCCGTCTTGTCGACGAGCTCGCGTCCCGGTCGCCGGCCGAGCGCGGGAAGCTGCGCGGGATCAAGCCCGAGCGCGGGGACATCATCCTGGCGGGCGCCGCCGTGATCCTGACCGTGCTCGAGGAGGGCGGGTTCGACGAGCTGGAGGTCACCGAGGCGGGGCTGCGCGAGGGCGTGTTCTTCTCCAAGTCGCTGGCGCCCGACGAGCTGTTCGACGACGTGCGCCGCCAGTCGGTGCTGAACCTAGCGGGGCTGTACCACGTGGATCACGCGCACACCGAGCACGTGGCGCGGCTGGCACTCGGCATGTTCGACGAGCTTGCCGAGGCCGGCCTGCACCCCGGCGACGCCATCGAGCGCGAGCTGCTCTGGGCCGGGGCGGTGCTGCACGACATCGGCATGACGGTCGACTACGACGACCACCACAAGCACTCGCGCTACCTGGTCCTCAACGGCGGGCTGCCGGGCTTCACCCCGCGCGAGGTCGCGCTGGTCGGCCAGGCCGTCCGCTACCACCGCAAGGGGTCGCCCGGCCTCGGCCCCTTCGAGCCGCTGATGCGCGACGGCGACGGCGAGTTGCTCAACCGCATCTCGACGCTGCTGCGCCTGGCCGAGGACCTCGAGCGCCCGCGCGACCAGATCGTTCGGGCGGCACACACGCACCTGGAGGACGGGCGCGTGGAACTGCGCCTGGAGACCGGCGGCGACGCGGCCGTCTCGCGCTGGGCCGCCGCGCGCGAGACCGAGCTCTTCGCGAGCGCCTTCGGGCGCAAGCTGGTCGTCCCGAGCTAGCGGTCCTGCTCGCCGACCCACGGGCCGGCGGGGATCGACTGGGTCGAAACCGCCTCGACCTCCTCGACCTCTTCCGCTTCGAGCTCCTCGTCGTGATCGCCGTTGCAGAGCACGCGGAAGTTGCCGGTCACGCCCTGGTCGGCGTGGATCGTGATGCCGGGGAGGATCTCCTCGCCCTCGTCGAAGCCGAGGCGCTCCATGTCGAAGTGCGCGAGCCCGATGCCGTAGGCGTCGTGGGTCGGATTC
>JAWVFZ010000218.1:0-11193 GCA_033855555.1 Solirubrobacteraceae bacterium | reverse complement strand
GGCCGGGCGGGAGGGGGTCCATGAGGTTGCGCCTGCGCGACACGACGCTCGCGATCGAGCCCGGCCGGCCGCTGCTGATGGGCATCGTCAACGCCAACCCGGATTCGTTCTCGGACGCCGTCCGGATGGGGACGCTCGCCGAGCAGGTGCAACATGCGCTCGCGCTCGTCTCAGACGGCGCCGACATGATCGACGTCGGCGGCGAGAGCGGCGTCACCTACACCGCCGTCAGTCCTGCGGAGGTCGAGGCGGGGCGGGTCGTGCCGCTGGTCAAAGCGCTGGTGGCAGAAGGCGTCACCGTCTCGGTCGACACCTGGAAGGCCGCGGTAGCGGAGCGCGTGCTGGAAGCCGGCGCGCACGTCATCAACGACACGAGCGGCCTTGCCGATCCGCGCCTGGCCGAGCTCTGCGCGGGCGCGGGCGCCGCGCTCGTCGTCATGCACACGCGTGCGGCGCCCAAGCATGAGGGCTTCCCGGACTACGGCGGCGACGTGCGCGGCGACGTCCTGGAGCTCCTGCCCGAGCGCTGCGCGCTCGCCGTCGCGCACGGGCTGTCCGACGAGCAGCTGATCGTCGACCCCGGGCCGGACTTCGCCAAGCGTCCGGGGGAGTCGATCGCCGTCATGGGCGACCTGCGCAGCCTGCACGCGCTGGGGCGCCCGGTGCTCGCCGCCGTGTCGCGCAAGTACTTCATCGGCGCGATCACCGGCCGCCCGCCGCAGGAGCGGCTCGCGGGGACACTCGCTGCGCTGGGTGAAGCCATCGACGCCGGAGCGGCGATCGCGCGAGTCCACGACGTGCGCGACGCGGCGGACTTCCTCGCCGTCCGCGGCGTGCTGCGCGGGGAGCGCGAGCTACCCGCTTTCGACGCGTCCGACGAGCGACTGAAGTGGATCCAGGCGGAGGAGTAGCCTCAAAGTCATGAGGTTCTTCATCGACACCGGCTCCGTCGCGGAGGTCGAGGAGATCGCCGCCTGGGGCGTTCTCTCCGGCGCCACCACCAACCCTTCGCTGCTCGCCAAGGAGGAGGGCGATCCAGGCGAGGCGATCAAGCGCATCTGCGAGCTCGTCGACGGCCCGGTCTCCGCCGAGGTCGTTTCGCGCGACGCCACGTCGATGATCGCCGAGGGCCGCGCCCTGCGGACCCTGCACGAGCACGTCATCGTCAAGGTCCCGTTCTGCGCCGCCGGCCTGGAGGCCACACGCGCCCTCACCGCTGAGGGTCACAAGGTCAACATGACGCTCGTCTTCTCCGCGACCCAGGCGCTGCTTACCGCCGAGGCGGGGGCGACCTACATCTCCTGCTTCATGGGCCGGCTCGACGACATCTCGATCGACTCCACCGCCGTCGTCCGCGAGATCGTCGAGACGCTGCGGCCGGGGGGCTACACCGCGCAGGTGCTCGCCGCGTCGATCCGCCATCCCGAGCACGTCGTCACCGCGGCGAAGCTCGGTTGCGAGGTTGCCACCGTCCCCGGCAAGGTGCTCAAGCAGCTCCTCGACCATCCCCTCACCACTGCCGGCATCGACAAGTTCGAAGCCGACTGGCAGTCGCGCCCGGAGTTCGCGCAGTGGCTACAGGGCTTGGTGCAGGTGCAGCCCACCTCCGCGTAGAACAAGCTACGGTCCCTCGTCAGTCGCCGGCCGTTGACAGCAACGCGGCCGGGCTGCCAACCGACACCCGAAGGAGACCGTTCATGTCCGTCCTCACCCGCACCTCGCTCGAGGGCTCGCCGCTCGCCGACCTCCACGAGCTCGCCTCAGAGCTGGAGATCGACGGCTTCCGCCGCCTGCGCAAGGCCGACCTCGTAGATCGCATCCTCGAGGTGCACGGCGGCGCCGCCGAGGAGCCCGCGCCCGCCGAGGCCGACGCCGAGGCTGACGCCTCTCAGGAGGCCGAGGAGGTCACGCCTGAGCCCGAGGAGAAGCCCAAGCGCGCCCGCTCACGTCCGCGCCGCACGCGCGACGCAGACGTCGAGCCCGCCGCCGAGGAGCCCAAGCCGCAGCCCAGGGCTGCGCGGCCCGCGGCGCGCGACGAGGACGCACCCGAGCAGGCGACCGCCGAGGGCGTCGTCGAGCTGCTGGCCAACGGCTCGGGCTTCGTGCGGGTCAACCCGCCGGATGCCTCCGACGACGACATCTACATCTCGGCTGCCCAGATCCGCCGCTGCGAGCTCGTCGCCGGCGATCGCGTCGCCGGCCCGGTGCGCAAGCCGCGCCGCTCGGAGCGCTACCCCTCGCTGGTCCGGGTCGACACCATCAACGGCAAGTCGGCCGACGAGGTGTCCGAGGGCACGCACTTCGACGACCTCCCTTGCGGCTTCGCCACCGAGCGCCTCGCGCTCGGCGACGGCGACCCGACCCTGCAGGCGATCGAGTGGCTGACCCCGATCGGCCGCGGCAGCCGCGTCACCATCACGGGCGCCACGCGCGCCGGCAAGAGCGAGACGCTGCGGCGCCTGGCCGGCGCGCTCGCGGCCACCGACGGCCTGGAGCTGACTGTCGTCCTGGCCGGCGCGCGGCCCGAGGAGGCCGCCTCCTGGAAGTCCGACGGCCTGGTCGAGCCCGCGAGCGTCGCCGGCCTCGCCGCCTCTGCCGACACCCAGGGGCAGGCGATCGAGCGTTGCATCGACACGGCCAAGCGAATCGCCGCCCGCGGCGGACACGCGGTCGTGCTGATCGACTCGCTCGACGGCGTCCCGGCCGCCGCTGCCCGGCGCGCCCTCGCGGCAGCCCGCGCGATCACCGATGGCGGCTCGCTCACGGTCATCGCGGCCTCCACGCTGCCGGTCGGCGGCGAGACGACGGTCGTCGCCCTGGACGTCGCGCTGGCGTCGACGAACCGCTTCCCGGCGCTCGACCTCGTGGCCAGCGGCACCCTGCGTCCCGAGCTGCTCGTGGGCGCCGCCGGCGCGGAGGCGATCGCCGAGGCGCGCCTCAAGGCCCTGGGTTAGGCCGATCGGCTAGGACTTGTAAGCCACCCGGCGCCACGAGGGCTCGGGCGAGAGCTCGACCGCTTCACCGTCGCGGTCGGGCTGGATGTAGGCGAAGGTCTGCTCTTCGGGATCGAAGCGCACGTCCAGCTCGCCTTCCTTGACGCGCTGGTCCAGCCAGGCCGACCGGAAGACGAGGCGCCGCAGCCAGTGCACCAGCGACCGGTCGCTGGGCCCCACGAGCTCGGGCCAGCAGTCGTTGACGTGCTCGCCCAGTGCGCTCGCCGGGTCCTGGATCTCGCCATTGACCGCGAGGTTCACGAGGTCCTCGAGCTCGGGATCGTCCAGCCGCCCGCCGACGAAGCCGAGCTTCAGGGCCGCCTGCTCGCAGCGCTCGCTGAAGTCACGCTCGTTGAACGTGAATCGAAGCTCTCCGTATTCCAGGACGAAGTCGTCCCCGGAGTCGTAGTTTCCGCGGCGGGTGGTCTCCATGGGCAGGCCGTCGGCATCCTAGATGCGATCCCTCTCTACCCGGACGTCATGAAACGCGGCTTGCACTTATAGGCTGCCGAGGATGATCCAGGACAAGGTCGTGGCCATCACCGGAGCGTCGTCAGGCATCGGTGAGGCGACCGCGCTGGCATGCGCGAAGGCGGGCGCGAAGGTGGCGCTCGCGGCCCGCAGGTCCGACCGCATCGAGGCGCTCGCGTCGCGCATCGAAGCGGACGGTGGCCGGGCCGTGGCGATCGAGACCGACGTCACCGACGAGGCATCGGCCAGGGCATTCATCGAAGGGGCGCACGAGCAGCTGGGCGGCCTGCACGGGCTGGTCAACAACGCCGGCGTGATGCTGCTGGGCCCCGTCGAGGGCGCCGACACCGACCAGTGGCGCCAGATGGTGGAGGTCAACTGTCTCGGGCTGCTGTATTGCACCCACGCCGCGCTGCCGATCATGCGCGAGGAGGGCGCCGGCCACATCGTCAACCTCTCGTCCGTCGCTGGGCGGGTCGCCTCGCTCGGCAGCGCGGTCTACAACCTCACGAAGTGGGGCGTGAACGGCTTCTCCGAGGCCCTGCGCCAGGAGGCGCTGCACGCCAACATCCGCGTGACAATCATCGAGCCGGGGTTCGTCAGGACCGAGTTGCAAGGCCACAACGAGGGCAACCCGATCGTCATGGAGGCGATCGAGAAGATGCGCGAGCAGATCGACCCGTTGGAGGCCTCCGACATCGCCGACGCGATCGCATACGCCCTGACGCGCCCGCAGCACGTCGGGATCAACGAGGTGCTGATCCGGCCGACCAAGCAGTCGCGCTAACGCAGGAGCCTGTGCCGCATCTGCAGCTGCTCGCGGCCCAACGGGGTCGCGGAGAGGTGCAGCCCGAGCGAATGCAGCATCTGGGGCCTCAGCGGCATCCAGGAGAGCATCAGCCAGACGCCCATCACGAGCGCCGCGCCACGCAACATGCGCGATCGTGAGAGCGCGGCGAAAGGCAACAACAGCAGCACGTACCACGGCAGCACCCACGCCAGCGCGACAAGCGAGGCGAGGACCGCGACACCGGCCGCCGTCGTGACCGCGCGCCCGCGCCAGGCCTGGATCGACGCAGCGACGACAACGGCGCCAAGCGCGCCGCCGAGGATCGTCCGCAACGTGCCGGTCTCCCCGCCCTGGCCGAGCGCGAGCCCGACGAGGTTCGGGATGCTCATCGATGCGACGAACCGGCTCTGGCCCGCCACGTCGGGGATGTGGGCGCCGAACGCCGCATAGCTCGCGGCTGCCAGCACCACACCGGCGCCCACGAATCCCGCGAGCGCGCGGACCTTCCGCGGGGCGCCCGCCAGGAGCACGGGAATCGCGACGGCGGCCGAGGCCTTCAGCGCCAGGCTCGTCGCCAGCAACATCCCGCCGACGAACTCGCGCCGGGCGAGCATCGCGAGCAGCGCCCCGGTCAGGGCGAGCACCATCAGCGCGTCGACGTGATCGCCTCCCAGGCCCCAGACGAGGACCAGCGGGTTGAGACCGACGATCGCAACGGGCAGTCGCGGGTCCTGACCCAGCGCACGCGCGCAGCGCCAGACGATCGCGAGGGTCCCGAGGCTCGCGACCACGAGGAGGAGCTTGAGCGTCCAGAAGCTCGCCGGCACTCCCAGCGGCACCAGCGCGTAGGTGATCAGCGTGAAGAGCGGGCCATAGGGGCTCAGCAGGTGATGCCAGTTGCTGTACGCGTAGGCGGGGTCGGTGTGGGGCCCGCTGAAGGGCACATCGACGTATGGGTTGAGGTGGTGCACCACGCCCATCCGCGCGTAGTCGATGTAGTTGAAGACGTCGGTGAGCGACAGCGGCGGCGAGAGCAGCAGCACCAGGTGCACCGCGACGATCGCGCCCACGAGCCAGCGCGCCCGCAACGATCCGACGCCCGCGAGCGCCAGCAGATACGCCAGGTACAGCCCGCCCAGCGTCAGCGAGAAGACCCACTTGAGCGCCTGACGGCCGGGATCGAAGCCGCTCAGGACGCCGTGCAACGGACCGGCCATCCACTGCGGGAACCCGGCGTGCGCGGGCGGGACAAGCACGCTCGGGCGGGCGCTCGCGACGAGCACCAGGAAAGTGACGCCCACGACGAGGCCCGCGAGCCCGACCGCTCCCAGGATCAGCCGCAACGCGGGCAGGCGCACGGTGCGCCGAGCACCGAAGTGCAGCGGCGGGAGCGCCGGTGTTGATCCCGTTCCGGCCATGCAGGCCAACGGTAATCGCGCGTCTGTCGTGACAACGCAATCCCTATGGGGGCTTAATGCTCAAGCGCGACGTCCTAGTGGCGCCATGCGACATGACGACTCCGCAACCATCCTCGTCGTCGAGGACGACGACGCGACGAGGACCTTTCTCGCCGACAATCTCACCGCCGACGGCTACGAGCTCCTCGTCGCCGATTGCGCGCAGGACGGCCTCCGGCTGCTCGAGACGAAGTTCCCAGATCTCGTGCTGATCGACGTCGGGCTCCCCGACGGCTCCGGGCTGGATCTCGTGCAGCGTGTGCGCGAGGCCGACGGCCTCGTCTCGCGCGTCGATCCGCGAACCCCGTTGATGGTCCTCAGCGGGCGCGATGGCGAGCTCGATCGTATCCGTGGTTTCGAGCGCGGCGCCGACGACTACGTCTGCAAGCCGTTCTCCTACCCGGAGCTCCGCGGCCGGGTTGGCGCGCTGCTGCGCCGCGCGGGTCACCGCCCGCGGGCAGGCAGGCTTCGCGTCGGCGACCTGGTGGTCGATCCGGCCTCGCGCGAGGTGACGATGCGCGGCGAGCGCATCGAGCTTGCGTCCAAGGAGTTCGCGTTGCTGCGCGCGCTCGCGACCGAGCCGACTCGGGTTTGGACCAAGGAGGAGTTGTTGCGCGGTGTCTGGGGGTTCCGCTCGCTGGGCACCACGCGGACGCTCGACTCCCACGCTTGCCGGCTGCGCAAGAAGCTCGGGCGCGGCGGCGAGCGGTTCGTCGTGAACGTCTGGGGAGTGGGCTACCGGCTGATCGACGGGGTGCCATCGTGACCGTCATGGGCTGGCTCCTCGCGCTCGGGCTCGCCGCGCTCGCGGCGACCCTCGAGCGGCGCGGGCGTGCACGCGCGGAGTTGGTGGCGCGTGCCTGCCACGAGCTCCGCGGGCCGTTGACAGCCGCGGGGCTCGCGCTTCACTCTGCGGGCCGGCGTCGCGACGCGCCACCGCAGCGACTTGCGGCGGTAGCCCTCCAGCTGCGGCGCACGGAGCTGGCGCTGGCCGAGCTGGCGCTGGCGCCCTGCGGGGGCCGGGCACGGGACCGCCTCGAGCCGATCGCCGTCGCCGAGCTGCTGGCGGCCGAGGCCGCCGCCTGGAGCGAGGTCGCCCGTGCTCACGGGTGCGAGCTGCGCCTGATGACGCCCGTGCCCGCGGTCCTCGTGCGCGCGGACTCGCGCCGGCTCTCGCAGGTGGCGGGCAACCTGATCGCCAACGCGCTGGAGCATGGGGCCGGCACGGTCCGCCTCGGCGCGCGAGTCCAGGACAACCGTGTCCGCATCGAGGTCGCCGACGATGGACCGGGCCTCGGCGCGCCGATCCAGGCGCTCAGCCGGCCGCGCGGCGCCCGCGGCCGCGGACTCGCCATCGCCGCCGACGCGGCGGCTCGCTGCGGCGGCACGCTGCGCTCGGCGCCCGCGCGCCGTGGCGCGCGACTTGTGCTCGAGCTCCCCGCGCTGTCGTGACCCGCCGTCGCCGGGCATTCGTCCTCGCGGGCCTCGCGCTGCTGCTCGGGGCCCTCGCGGCATCCGACGTCGCCGGCCGCGAGGCCGCGCTGCAGCGGCGGCTCGGACCGGTTGTCCCGGTTGTCGTGGCCCGTGCGGACCTTCCGGCGGGCCGCGTCGTGCGGGCGTCGGACCTTTCGGTGCGGCGGGTGCCTGCCCGTTACGCGCCCGGTGCGTCGTTCGCCGATCCCGCCCAGGCCGCCGGCCTGCGCACCGCGGCGGCTGTCGTCCGGGGAGCCGACCTGCTCCCGTCGCTGCTCAGCGACGGCTTGGCGGCGGAGGGCGCGCCCGTGCGGCCCGGCGAGCGTGTGGCGGACCTCGTCGCCGCGGGCCCGCCCCAGCTGGTGCGCCCCGGCGGCCACGTCGATGTGCTCGTCACTCGCGCGGGTCGCGACGGCCAGACGGGATCGACGCGGCTCGCGCTGGAGGACGTGGAGGTGCTGGCGGCGTCGCCTGCCGACTCCGGGGACGATCCCGCTCGCAAGGTGGCCGTGTCACTGCGAGTGACGGTCCGCCAGGCGGTCTTCCTGGCAGCCGCGCAGACGTTCGCCCGCGAGATCCGAGTGCTGCCCCGGGCGGCCCTGGACCGCGCCCGGGGGTCGCAGGGGCTGCGCATCGATTCCGGCCTGTAGGGCGCTCCGGCTCGTCCATCCTGCAAGAAACGCCCTCAAGAGATTCGTCCAGAGGCCGATAGGCAGGCGTAGGCATGACTTTCTCGCGCGTCCGCACCATCAGCTCGCTCGCTCTGGCTTCCGCCGCAGTGCTGGCCCTCCCGGCCGGTTCCGCCGTGGCGAAGACGACCTTCCCGGTGATCAAGAAGGTGACGCCGATGCAGGTCGGCGTCGGCGATCTGCTGACGATCAAGGGCAGTGGGTACCGCTCCGGCAAGAACAAGAACACCGTCGTCTTCAAGCGCTCCGGCCAGCGCGCGATCTTCGTCAAGGCCGAGACCGCGACCACGAAGACCATCACGCTCCACGTGCCGCTCAAGCTGCAGGCGTACATGACGGTCAAGAACAACCAGCCGGTTCCGAGCAGGTTCCTGCTGCGCATCATCGCCAAGCGCTTCGGCCAGAAGTTCACGTCCACGAAGCTCTCCCCGCTGATCGGGCCCGCGGGCAGCGGCATCACCGCGCCGGGAGTGACTCCGCCCTCGGCCTACGAGCAGTGCCTCTCCAAGGCGCAGGCGAACCCGGCCGGCGACGAGGACACCGACTCGCTGAGCAACGACCTCGAGAGGAAGCTCGGCACCGATCCCTGCCGCGCCGACACCGACACCGACGGCATGTCGGACGGCTGGGAGTACCAGTCCGCGCTCGACCTCAACTCGCGTGCGCTGCCCTACCCGGGCAAGAAGCCGTGGCCCAACGCGCTTGATCCCACCGACCTGAACAACGACTTCGACGGTGACGGCCTCAACTCCTGGCAGGAGTACGCCCTCTGGCAGTACGTCGGCAGCCCCTTCAACCCCGACGGGACGCTCGCCGCATACAGCGACGGCACGCAGAACACCGGCGGCATGGTCCTCACCTCAGGGAATCCTTCGCTTCAGGCGCTCGACATGAACGGCGACGGCAACCTGTCCGACCAGGAGCGCGACGCCGACGGCGATGGCCTCTCCAACTTCGTCGAGTCCAACATGGAAGGCCAGATCGATTGGTGGACAAAGGTCTACGACAAGGAGAAGCCGTACACCGCGCGCGTCTTCGCCGAGACCAGTCCTACCGATCCGGACTCCGACGGCGACGGCGTGCTCGATGGCGCGGACGACCAGGACAACGACGGCTACGACAACTTCACGGAGATGCAGCGTGGCCGGTGGGGCACCGGCTGGCGAGTGCAGCCGTTCAACCCCTGCCTACCCGATCCGTACACCCTGACCTGCGGGCAGTACTACCCGATCCCGGTCGCCGAGCGGTGGCCCCCCTTCGATGGCACCGAGCCGGTCTACGTTCCGGCTCACGGCATCAGTCCGGCCATCGATGGCGCGGCGATCCCGTTCACGTGGACGACGCCCCCGGTCACCGTGTCCGGTGGCGGCTGGAACGGCACGGGTGGCCCCCAGGGCCCCGGCGGTTAGCCGGCGCTAGCCGCCGCCGTCGCGGTTCGGCGCGGTCCTAGCGGCCGCCCGGGGCGAGGTTCCGCCGCCGCTGGCCTAGTGCCTGCATGGCGGTTTCATCTGACGATCTCGACGTGCTCGCGGGCGCGCTTCGCGACCAACTGGTCGCCAGCGCGGGCGATGACCTCGGCCACCCCGACGTGCAGGCGCGCATACGGGCGCTCGTGGACGACAGGGCGGGTGTGCTCGATGCGGCGACGCGCGAGGAGCTCGCACGACGAGTCGCGCAGCGGTCGTTCGGGCTTGGCCCGCTCGAACCGCTGCTGGCCGACCCGGCCGTCGACGAGCTGATGGTGTGCGGGACGCGCCCGGTGTGGGTCGAGCGGGCCGGCCGCTTGGAGCCGACCGACGTCGCATTCAGCGATGAGGGCGAGCTGCGCCATGCGATCTAGCGGATCCTCGCGCCGCTGGGACGGCGCGTCGACGAGGCCGAGCCGCTCTGCGATGCGCGTTTGCCCGACGGGTCACGCGTGAACGTGGTGATCCCGCCGCTGGCGCTCGACGGGCCGGTGCTCACGATCCGGCGCTTCCGCCGCCGCGTGCTGGGACCCGACGAGCTCGTTGAGCTGGGCACCTGGAGCGCGCCGCTACGCGATCTCCTGCGCACCGCGGTGCGCGCGCGCTGCAACATCCTCGTGAGCGGCGGCACCGGTTCGGGCAAGACGACGACGCTCGGGGCGCTCTCGGCGTTCGTCGGCGCCGAGGAGCGGATCGTGACGATCGAGGACGTCGCTGAGCTGCGGCTGGTGCAGCCGCACGTCGTGCGCCTGGAGGCCCGGCCCGCAACCGTCGAGGGAAGGGGAGAGGTGACGATCCGGGCGCTCGTGCGCAACGCGCTGCGGATGCGCCCAGACCGGATCGTCGTCGGCGAGGTCCGCGGCGCCGAGGCGCTCGACATGCTCAGCGCGATGGGCACCGGCCACGACGGCTCGCTGTGCACGGTCCACGCAGGCTCGCCCGAGGAGGCGCTGCGAAGGGTGGAGACCCTGGCGCTGATGGCCGACGTCGGCCTGCCGCACGCGGCGATCCGCGAGCAGGTCGCCGGTGCGCTGGACCTCGTCGTCCATCAGGCGCGGATGTCAGACGGGACGCGTCGCGTCGTATCCGTGGCCGAGGTCGTCCGGGTCGCCGGCGGACCGGCGACGCGCGAGCTCTTCACGACGCGCCGGGGCCGTCCGGTCTGGCGCGCGGCGCTGAGCGAAGAGCTGGCGGCGCGCCTGGCCGAGGCTGCGTGAGCGCCGCACCGCTGATGGCCGCCGGCGCGGCGGCATGCGGCGTTGCGGCGGCGTGGGAGGTCGTGGTGCTCGCCGAGGCAGCCGCGCCCGCGCGGATACTGGCCCCGCTGCTGCGAGCCGGGCGCGACGCCCCCAGCGCGGTCGAGCGCCGACGCCTCGCGGTCGTCGCAGCGGCGACGCTCCTGGCAGCAGGCTGGCTCGTCGCGGGCCTGCTGCTTGGGCTCCTGTTGGCCGCCGGCGGGCCGGCATCCATCGCGCGCGCGATCACGTGGCGCCGGGCGCGCTGGCGGCGCGAGCTCGCGGGCGGGGCGGGCGTCGCGGCGCGTGCGCTTGCCGATGCGCTCGCGGGTGGCCATTCGGTGCGAGGGGCGATCGGCGAGGCGGCTGGAAGCCTCGACGGCGCCGTCGCCGAAGAGCTGCGCGCATCCGCCCGCGGACTGGCGCTGGGCGAGCGCACCGAGGTGGTGCTCGACCGCCTGCGCGACCGCGCGCGTGACCCGTCCTGGGACGCGATCGTCGCCGCGATCGCGCGGCAGCGCTCCTCCGGCGGCGACTTGGCGCGGCTACTGCGCGATCTCGGCGCCGCCATCGAGGAGCGAGTCCGCACCGAGGCCGACGCGCGCGCGGCGACCGCACA
>JAWVFZ010000217.1:0-6578 GCA_033855555.1 Solirubrobacteraceae bacterium | reverse complement strand
TTCCAGCGCGACGGGCGCGGCCAGTGCACGGGCGCCTCCAGGAGCTCGTCACGGGTCAGGTCGTCTGCGGCAGCGAATGCGCGCACGGAGGGATTGTCGCGAGCAGGGCGGTCAACTCTCTCGCGGTGCGTGCGTGGTGGACCGTGACGTCCTCCCAGCCGTAGCGGATGACGCGCCAGCCGGCGATCGTCAGCGCTGCATCGCGGCGGCGGTCGTTGGCTCGAACGCCCGGCTGGTCGTGGTAGCGCGCGCCGTCGAGTTCGATGACGACGCGTTGTTGGCGCCAGACGGCATCGACGAGGAAGCCCTCGATGTGGACGTTGAGCTCGGGGTCTGGGATTTGTGCTCTCCGGACCAGCTTGAGGAAGCGCTCCTCCAGCTCGCTGCGGGTCACGGTGTGGCCTTGGAGGTTGCGGGCGGCCAGGGCATTGAGCGAGGAAGCGCCCTTTCGCCCGCGGCGGTCTTGGTTGGCCAGGCAGTGGCCGCGACGATGCGCTTCGTCCACCGCGCGCTCGAGCTGGCGGGGCGTGAGGTGGGCCGCGAGGTCGAGGAGCGTCTGGTCGATGCTGGTAACGGGGAGGCCGTCGTGGCGGATCGCTTCGAGCTTGCGACGGTGGACGCGGATGTTTTCGAGGTAGCCGCGGCCACCGGTGGTCGTGATGTCGATGACGCTCTGGTCGTCGTCGATCAGGCCGTGGCGGACGCCGGCGCTGCGGTGGCTCAGCATCGAGGAGGGGCCGCAGGCCAGCAGCGCTGCGATCCACCGCGCCCGCAGCGAGAGGACGGGATGGCCCAGGGCGTAGACGCCGCGGTGGATGCGGTGTAGGCGACGGGTGCGAACCCACCACTCGATCGCACGATCGGTGACACCGAGTTCGACGAGCTGTCTCCTCGAGATCACGCCGTCCTGAGCGGACGCGACGGCAACTACGGCCTCGTTCTCACGCTGTACGTGAGAAGTAGGCGAAGTTCGCTCACACCACCGGGTTTCGGCCCTTCTTCTTCACCGATCTGTAGGCGTTTGTGCCTACTCGGCGGACAACAGCCACCACCACGACGGCTGGCCGCCGTCGGAGTGCTCGACCTCGGCGCCGTCGGGCACGAGCGCCGCCACCGCGGCGGCGCCGAGCGGCGCGTCCTGCCCGGCGATCACGGTCACGAGCTCCGCGCCGGCGGAGAGTTGCGACAGCACGTCGCGCAGCGTCGGCTCGGGGTCGCCCCAGGCGACGAGGTCGTCGCCCACGTAGCCGATGGCGTCGCCGATCGCGAAGCGCCCCTGTGGGTCCTGGCGGGCGGCTGGTGCGACGCCACCCGTGCGCACGTGCTCGAGCGCGTCGAGCATTGCGGCCGCCGTGTCATCGGCCCCCGCGTCGGGAAGCAGGGCGATCGCGGCAGCCAGACCGGCCTGCTGGTTGCGGGTCGGGACGACGCGGACCTCCTTGTCGGAGAGCTCGGCCGCGCGCTCGGCGGCCATGAAGACGTTGGGCGAGTTCGGCAGGACCACGACCTCCTCGGCGGGGACCTCGTGGATGCCGGCGAGCAGCTCGTAGGTCGACGGGTTCAGGGTTGCGCCGCCGTCGAGGGCGTGGACGCCGAGGCCTTCGAAGAGCGAGGCCATGCCGGGCCCGGAGCAGACGGCGAGCGCGCCGCAGCGCTGGCGGGCTTCCCGTCGCCCGTTCCCGCCGTTGCTCGAGAGGCGCTCAGTGCGCTCCTCGACCTGGGCGTGCATGTCGGCGACATCGAGGCGTGAGACCTCTCCGGCGCCGCCGAACACGGCGGTTGCGCGCTCGGGTTCGTCGGTGTGGACGTGGATCTTCAGCGTCGCCGTGTCGCCTACGACGAGGACGCTGTCGCCGATCAGCTCGAGAGGGCCGATGAAGGCGTGGGCCTCGAGGTCGTGGCCCGTCACGGCGAAGTTCGTGCAATAGCGGTAGGTCGAGGAGTGGTGCTCGGGGTGCGTGACGCGTGCGGGAGCCCGATGGTGCTCGAGCTCCGGGGCATCGGTGCCGCGCAACGCCGCGACGACGCCGGCGAAGACGATTGTCACGCCGTAGCCGCCGGCGTCGACCACGCCCGCGTCCTTCAGCACGGGAAGCAGCTCGGGACCGCGCTTGACGCTCGCCTCCCCCGCCGCGATCGCGCGCTCGAGGATGTCGGCGATCACCTCGTTCTGGAGCTGTGGCGCCGCCTCGGCGTCGAGTCGCGTGGTTGCCATGTGGGCGAGCTCGGTTGCCGCGCAGGCGGCCATCTCGCGCATCACCGTGAGCATCGTTCCCTCGGCCGGCTCGCGCACGGACTCATAGGCGCGCTGGGCGGCCCTCGCCATCGCGGCCGAGATCAGCAGCGGGTCCACGAGCTCGCCCGGGCGCGAGATCAGCTCCTCGGCGGCGCCGCGGATCAGCTGGCTGAGGATGACGCCGCTGTTTCCGCGGGCGCCGAGCAGCGCCGCGCGGGCAACAGACTCGACGATCTCCTCACGGCCGATCTCGTCGATTGTGCGGCCGCCATCTGCCGCGAGGCGGTCGATCTCGTTGAGCACGGCGCGGAGCGTGAGCGCCATGTTGTCCCCGGTGTCGCCGTCGGCGACGGGGAACACGTTGAGGTCGTTGATCTCCTCGCGGCGCGATTCGAGGTGCGCGAGCGCACCGTCGACGACGGCACGGAAGCGGAGGAGGCTGGGATCGGCCGACACAGCGGGCGATCCTATCGCCGGATCAGACGGCCTTCTGGACCTTGCCGGCCTTGAGGCAGCGCGTGCAGACGTACACGCGGCGCGGTGCTCCGGAGACGAGCGCGCGGACCTTCTGGAGGTTCGGTTCGAACCGCCGCTTGGTGGCGCGCATCGAGTGGCTCCGGCTCTGCCCGAAGGCGGGGCCCTTGCCGCAGCTGTGACATACCTTGGCCATGCGGTCGCGAAGTGTAGCGGCCGGGTGGCTCGGGTAGCCGCGAGACAATGCCGCCTGTGACCGCGCGCCGTGTGCCCCTGCCCGACAGATACCGAGTCGTACGCCACGTCGCCAACGGCGGGATGGCGTCCGTGTGGGCGGCGGAGGACGAGCTCCTGGGGCGCCTGGTGGCGGTGAAGGTCCTCGCCCCCGGCTTCGCCGCGGACCCTTCAGCGACCCGGCGCTTCAAGCGCGAGGCCCGATCGGCGGCGCGCGTCTCGGACCACCCCAACGTCGTGACGATCTTCGATGTCGGCGAGCACGAGGACCATGCCTTCATCGTCATGGAGTACTGCTCGGGCGGCACGCTGGCCGACCGCATGCGCCAGCCCACGCCGATTCCCCGCGCCGTTGCCATCGATTGGCTGGAGGGGGCGGCGAGCGCGCTCGACCACGCGCACGACTGCGACATCGTGCACCGTGACGTCAAGCCGGGAAACCTGCTTCTCGATGGCAGCGGGCGGATCGCCGTCGCCGACTTCGGCATCGCGCGGCTCGCCACCGACAGCGCCCTGACCCAGACCGGGCAGGTGCTCGGCACCGCCGCCTACCTCTCGCCCGAGCAGGCGCTCGGGAAGCCGGCGACCGCGGCCAGCGACCGCTACGCGATCGCCGTGGTGGCCTACGAGCTGCTCACGCGGCGCCGGCCCTTCGTGGCCGAGCACGCCGCGGCACAGGCGCGCCAGCACATCGAGTCGCCGCCTCCGCCCGCGACCGAGGGCACCGACCTGCCGCCGGCGGTCGACGGCGTGCTGGCCCGCGGACTGGCCAAGGACCCCGCCGACCGCCCGCCGACGGCGTCCGCGCTCGTGCACGACCTTCGCGGCGCGTTGAACGGCCTGGCCGAGCCGGCCACGGCCGCCACCAGCGTCGTGCCGCCTCGCCGTCGCCGCGAGCCGACTCCCCCGCCCCCGCCTCCGCGTACGCCGCCGGCCGCGGCTGCCGCCACCCCCCGACGTCGCTTCCCGGGCCTTGCGGCGCTGGCCGCGCTCGTCTTCGTGCTGGCCGCGGTGATCGCTGCGGTCGCCGGCGGCGGTGGCGACAAGCCCACCGGCACAGCGACGAAGAGCACAACCTCGAAAGCCCCCGCGAAGGCGAAGAAGAAGACGAAGAAGCCCGCCGCCACGCCGACACAGACCCAGTCGGCCCCGCAGGCCCAGACGCAGGCCCAGGCGCCGCCGCCCACCGCCTCGAGCGACAAGCGCGCTCTGGCTCTCCAGGGGCATTCGCTGCTCGCGCAGGGCAACCCCGCGGCCGCGATCGACGTCCTCAGCCGCGCCGCGCAGGGCTGCCCGGTGTCGACCACCGACCCGTGCGCGTACGCGCTGTTCGACCTCGGCCACGCGCTGCGGCTCGCCGGGCGCCCCGGCGAGGCGATCCCGGTCCTGCAGCAGCGGCTGCAGAACCCCAACCAGCGCGGCGTCGTTCAGCAGGAGCTCGACCTGGCGCAGGCCGAAGCCAACGGCGGCACGAAGCCCGGCAAGGGCCAGGGCAACGGCAAGGCCAAGCACGGCCACTGAACGCGAGGTTTCTGCGCAGCACGGCCTGGGAAGGGGTGATCCGCCGAAACGGGAGCTTCGGCGAACACCACCAACCAGACAGGGGAGCAGTCGCTTGCGCCAGGCCCGTCTCACGATTCTCGCCGCGGTCGTTCTCGCGAGCGCCACCGCCACCGCCGCGGTCGCGGCCACGCCGCCGACATTCACCAACAACCCGGCACCGAACGGCCTGGGCACCGACGCAGGCGAGCCCTCCATCGGCACGAGCTTCAAGACCGGGAAGGTCATGTACCAGGCGGGTCTGCAGACCCTTCGCGTCGACTTCGCCGCAAGCCCGCCCACCTGGGCGAGCGTGGGATCGACGATCACGTCCACCACCTCGCTCGACCCCATTCTCTACACCGAGCACACCACGGGCCGGACGTTCGTCTCGCAGCTCTCCGCGGGATGCTCGCTGATGGCTTTCAGCGACGACGACGGCGCAAGCTGGTTCCAGAACCCGATCGGCTGCGGGATCGCTTCCGGCGCCGACCACCAGACCGTCGGTGGTGGCCCGTTCGCTCCCGGCCTCGTCGGGCCCACGACGAGCTACCCCAAGAGCGTCTACTACTGCGCCCAGGCGATCGCCACCGCGCAATGCGCCCTCAGCCAGAACGGCGGCCTCTCGTTCAACCCGGCCGTACCGATCTACAACGCAACGCAATGCAGCGGCCTGCACGGTCACATCAAGGTCGCTCCCAACGGGACCGCCTACGTGCCGAACGCCGACTGCGGCGGCAAGCAGGGATTCGCGTACTCGACCGACAACGGCACCACCTGGAAGGTCACAACCGCACCGGGCTCCTCGACCCAGGACGAGTCCGACCCCTCTGTCGGCATCGGCGCGGGTAACACCGCTTACTTCGGCTACTCCGGCAGTGCTGCCAACGGGAACGAGAGCCACGCGATGGCGGCGATCTTCCGTAACGGCTCGTGGTCGCCGTCGGTGGACGTCGGCGCGGCGCTCGGGATCAAGAACGTCCAGTTCCCCACCGTCGTCGCGGGCGACGACGATCGCGCCGCATTCGCGTTCCTCGGCACCACGACAGCGGGTGACGACCAGTCGAGCTCGTTCGCAGGCGACTGGCACCTCTACGTCGCCACGACCTACGACTCGGGCACGACGTGGTCGACCGTCGACGCCACGCCGGCCGACCCGGTGCAGCGCGGCTGCATCTGGCTGGGCGGCGGCTCGAACCAATGCCGCAACCTGCTCGATTTCATGGACGCCACGATCGATGCCACCGGCCGCATCCTGGTCGGGTACGCCGACGGTTGCACCGCGACATGCCCCGGCGGCGGCACGAACACCTACACCGCGCTCGCGACGATCGCGCGCCAGTCCGGCGGCGACGACCTGCTCGCCGCTCAGTAGCGCTCGGCGCGCTGGGGCACGCGCTCAGGCGCGTGCTCCGGGCGCCGCGCAGGACGCGGATGCGCGTCCGCGATCCGGCCGGGCTCGCGCAGGCGCGCAGAGGACGGCTCGGCGTCGGGCAGCGGCGGACCCGGGGGAGAGTCGTCCGGGGGCCTTGAAGAGCCTCCGCCATCGTCGTCCTTCGGCCACCAGCTGCGCCAGCCGGCGCGGTCTTCGGAGCTCAGCAGGGCGCCGAACAGCACGCACAGCCCGATGACGTGGATCAGGAACGTGATCGAAAGGGCAAGCGCTTCACCGCTCACCCCTTCAGGGTAGCTCGCAGCGAGGCCATTGCCAGCACAGCTTCAGCGGCGTTGCGCCCCTGGTCGCGCTTGCCCCCGCCGGCGCGGGCGAGCGCCTGCTCGAGATTCTCGACGGTGAGCACGCCAAACGCGCAAGGCACGCCGGTCTGCAGCGAGACATCCATGAGCCCGCGGGCGCATTCGCCGCAGACGTAGTCGTAGTGCGTGGTCTCCCCGCGAATCACCGCGCCGAGTGCGGCGACACCGGCGTAGCGCCCGGAGTCCGCGCAATATTTCGCCGCCAGCGGCAGCTCATAGGCGCCGGGCACGTCGAACACATCGATCTCACCCCCGGCGGCCTCGAAGACCTCGCGCGCCGAGGCAACGAGCTTCTCGGCCAGGTCCTCATAGAAGCGGCCGACGACGATCGCGTAGCGGG
>JAWVFZ010000216.1:0-10281 GCA_033855555.1 Solirubrobacteraceae bacterium | reverse complement strand
CGATGAAGCCCTTGGCCTCCGCCAGGGTGTCCCAGCGCGTCAGCAGCCGAAACCCGTCGGCGGTCTGCGTGCAGCCATGCAGCGCAACGACCATCGGCATCGCCGTCCCCGCCTTATAGCTCGACGGCACATACAGCTCGTAATGCTGCGTCCCCGCCGCACTCGTGGAATCCCCCGACGTCAACGTCCCACTCGCCGCCGACGCCGCCCCCGGCACAAACGCCGCCACCCCGACAAGCAGCCCCACCGCAACCCCCAGGCGCGCTCGCAACCGACAGAACACGCCCTTTCGTCGTGGCGTCCCCCCCGTGGGCCCATGCCCGACGGCGCGCTCGATCTTGAACTCGTACATAGCATCCTTCCCTTCACTTGGAGATAGCCATGGCCATCTGCGGCCGCGGTTTCGCGGCGTAGCTCGGCGGTCGCTGGTTTGCAGGTGCAGCGTTGACCGCTCTTACGGCTGGTCTTTGGATCATGGCCGCCCGTCCTTTGGACAGGTACGTCGCTACACGCTAGGCGAGCGCGGGCAGGAATCCATGCCGCAAACCGAGAACTTGCGCCGTCGGCGGACCGTAGGTTCTACGAACCCATGGAGCTATGAACCGGACTTCGGCAGGTACTGGCGAGCGGGACCTGAAACGGCGTGGTTGCGGGGGAAAAACGCCGTTCGTCCTCGATGGCGCGGGCCGCTTCGGGTCAGGAAGGACCCGCGCGAGCTCCACGAGCAGGGCGTCGGAGACGTCGGACGGGCGACGTCGACGGGCGTTCCAGGATCGATTTCGTTGCGGATCCGGTGAAAGGCCCGGCGCAGAGGTGGTAAGGCCGGCTCGCGAAGCGAGCCAGGAAGCAGAAGCCGCCGCAGGCAGACGCCCGCGGCGGCTCCATACGTACTTACGGGGTCGTGTTCAGCCCCGCCAGCGCTCCAACGTGCAGCCCGAGGGGGCCCGACGTGTTCACCGTGAGCTGGAACGGCATCCCGAGGGCGACGGCTCCGGCGTTCAAGCCGCCGACGGCCGCATCAGTGCCGGCATTCCAGCCGCCGATCGCTGCGTCGGCCCCGGCCTGGAACGCCGCGCTGAACGGCCCGACCGGCGCAACCAGCGCCGGCGGGGTCGCGACCCGGTTGGTGGACGCGCCCGCGATGGCGACGGGCCCCGCGGCCGCGATCATGGCCACGGCGACTCCGACGCCCGCGGCGCGCTTGCGAATGGACAACATTATTCGTCTCCTTTACGGATTGCAGTCCCTCGGAGAGTGCTGGTTCCAAGCGATCGCGCCGCCGGTCTCTGGGACGGTCCTACCTGGCGGTTGGACATGGCGGCGCTCGCAGGGCTGGGAGCTCGGCAGGCCAGCTCAAGCCGTCCGAACGTACAGCTCGCCCGGGGCGCCGTGGGGCTCAACCTGAGCAGTCATGCACGGACGAGTCCTCCTTGCCGCCGCCGCGACCGCCGTCGCGATCGCGGCCGGCGCCGGAACGCTCCTGGGCGTCACGGTCGCCCAGCGGCTCAACAACGTCTCCATCCCCCAGCAGCCGCAGGCCCGGCCGTCCCAGCCGGCGTCCGCCCCCTCGGCGACTCGCCCTGTGGCCTCGCGGAGACACACGCACGCGACTCGTCCAGCGGCTCGTCGCGCGCCTCAGCGCCCCGCCTACCCCGCCTACCCCGTCGACCCGTACGGGCCCAACGGACCGCTCGGCCCCAACGGACCGCTCGGCCCCAACGGACCGCTCGGGCCCAGAGGACCGCTCGGGCCTGGGCGGTAATCCAGGGACGAGGAGCTCGGATCGTGGCATCCAGCAAGCCGAGCGCAGCCCTAGACGACCGTGAGCTCAAGGCTCGCCAGCGCGCCATTTGGGCGCTGGGCGACTACCACAAGTTCGCGACCGAGTCGATCTGGGGCTTCGGGCCTGAGCTCGTCGAAGCGTGCGGCGTCTCCCCGGGCCAGCACGTGCTCGATGTCGCGGCCGGCAGCGGGAACGTGGCGATCCGCGCCGCCGAAGCGGGAGCGCACGTGGTCGCGTCGGACCTCACGCCCGAGAACTTCGAGGCGGGCCGCCGCGAAGCGCGGGCGCGGGGCGTGGAGCTCGACTGGGTGGAGGCCGACGCCGAGGCGCTGCCCTTCGGCGACGGCGAGTTTGATGTCGTCACCTCGGCGGCCGGGGCAATCTTCGCCCCTCATCATCAGACCGTCGCCGACGAGCTGCTGCGCGTGTGCCGGCCCGGGGGGACCATCGGGATGATCGCCATCGTCCCCTGGGGCTTTGTCGTCGACTTCCTCGAGATCGTGGAGCGCTACTCGCGATCCCCGCTCTTCTCGTCGATGTCGCCATTGCTGTGGGGCCGCGAGGAGCACGTGCGGGAGATGTTCGGCGACCGGGTGGCGTCGCTCGAGATGCGTCGGCAGCGCGTCGCGCTGAATCGTTTCGGGGATCCAGCGGAGTTCCGTGACTACTTCAAGGCCAACCACCCCATGGCGGTCGCGCTCTACCGTGACCTGGCCGGTGAGCCCGCTCGCGTCGCGGCGTTGGACGGCGAACTCGTGGAGGCGGCCGCGCGCGGGATGCGCGGCCACATCGAAGGCGCCAACGCCTACGACACCGAGTTACTGCTGATCGTCGCTCGCAAGCGCCGCTCGGACCGCGGCTGACGCTCAGCGACACGTTCGGGCGGCCGGTCGACTCTGGCACGTCGGCCACATCAGCTGATCCGAGCCGCGGGCACGATGTGACCATGGACCGATCCCGTCCACGAGATCCCTTCATCGCCCGCCTCGATGTACCCGTCAACGGCGGGGCGCTTCACGTCGCGCACAGTGGGCCGCCCGCGGACGCGGCCGAGTGCGTAGTGCTCGCCGCCCACGGGGTGACTGCTTCGCTGATGACATGGCGAACGGTGGCGCGCGAGCTGGACGACCGCGTCTGCCTCCTGGCCCCTGACCTCCGCGGCCGCGGACGCAGCGCGACGCTGCCCGGTCCCTATGGGATCGCGGCCCACGTGGCCGACCTGATCGCGGTGCTCGACCACGTGGGAGCGCCCTACGCGGTCTTGGTGGGGCACTCGATGGGCGCGTACATCGTTGCGCGCCTCGCTGCCGAGCACCCGGAGCGCGCCGCGGGCGTGGTGATGCTCGACGCGGGTCTGCCGTTCCCGCGTCCCGACGATCCCGGCCAGATGCTCGACTCGGCGGTCGCCAACGCGATCATGCGCCTCGGGATCACCTTCGCGTCAGCGGACCAGTACGTCGAAGGCTGGCGGGCTCACCCCGCGTTCACGCACGCGTGGGACGACGACATCGAGGCCTACGCCCGGTACGACCTGGTCGAAGACGGGCGCGTCGCCCGCTGCGTCGCCTCGGCCGGGGCCGTGCGCGCTGACAGCAGGGACATCGTGCTCGACGACGTGACGCGTACCGCGTTTGACCAAGTGCGCGTGCCCGTCCAGCTCCTGCGCGCCGAACGCGGGCTGTTCGACGACGATCCGCTCATTCCGGCAGAGCATCTGCACGCGTTCGCCGCCGCGCATCCATCGGTGCGCGTCGAGGAGGTCGCGGACGTCAATCACTACACGCTGCTCATGGGCAACAGCCCGGGCCCGCGCAGGGTCGCCGCCGCCATCGAGGCCTGGTTGCCCTCCCCGAGCTCGACCATCAGTCCCTGAGCGCCGGCTCCGACGAGGTCCTCTCTACAGTCAGGTCATGCCTACCTACCGCGCTGTTCAAGTCTCCGAGGCCGGAGGCGCCTTTGAGCTCGTCGACCGCGAACTCATCGAGCCGGGTCCCGGCGAGGTCCGCGTGACGGTGCAGGCATGCGGCATCTGCCACAGCGACTCGATCACCAAGGAGGGGATCATGCCGATCGAGTATCCCCGCGTCCCTGGGCACGAGATCGCGGGCGTCGTCGATGCCGTAGGCGAGGGCGTCGCGGACGTCACGCCCGGCGACCGCGTCGGCGTCGGCTGGTTCGGCGGCAGCTGCTTCCGATGCGACTCGTGCCGCCGCGGGGACTTCATCGAGTGCGACAACCTCAAGATCCCAGGGATCTCCTACGACGGCGGCTACGCGGAATCGATCGTCGTGCCGCTGGACGCGCTTGCCCGCATCCCCTCCGACCTCTCCTCAGAGGACGCAGCTCCACTGCTCTGCGCCGGGATCACGACGTTCAACGCCCTGCGTCATTCCCATGCCGGGCCCGGCGACGTCGTTGCAATCCTCGGCGTCGGCGGACTCGGACACCTCGGCGTCCAGTACGCGGCAAGGATGGGCTTCCACACCGTCGCCATCGCCCGCGGCGCCGACAAGCAGGCGCTCGCGACCGAGCTCGGCGCACACACCTACATCGACTCGACCTCCCAGGACGTCGCCGCGGAGCTCACCAAGCTCGGCGGTGCCAGGGTCGTCCTCGCGACCGTCACGCACGCACCGACGATGTCCGCGGCCATCAACGGGCTCGGCCACCGCGGCCAGTTGATTGTCGTCGGCGTCGACCCCGAGCCGATCCAGGTCGGCCCGATGCAGCTCGTCGGCGGATCGCGTCAAGTCGTCGGCCACGCGTCAGGTACAAGCAAGGACTCCGAGGACACCCTCGATTTCTCCAGCCTGATGACGATCGCGCCGAGGATCGAGACGTATCCGCTCGACGAAGCCGCAGCCGGCTATGACCGGATGCTCTCCGGCGAGGCGCGCTTTCGCGTCGTGATCACGACCGGCAAGTAGGCGGAGGCATCGGGGGCCGGAATACCTCGTGTGGACCAGAGAGGGGAACTACGCGTGCTACTGCTGCAGCGCCTTGCCGCCCGGCGTGACGACCCACCACGCGGCGCCGAAGGCGTTGCTGCCTTCGCCCGCGGTCTGGCCAGCGGTCTTGTCGCCGACGAAGGTGTAGAGCGGGTGGCCTGCGTACGTGACCTCGCGCGATCCGTCTGCGCGCTTGGTCGTGCCGAGCAGCGACGCCTTGATGGAACCGCTCGCCTTCGGCGTGCCGGTGGTGGTCAGCGGCGGCCACGCCTTCGCGCAGGCAGCGGTGCACGCGCTCATGGAGCCGTGGTCGGCATCCCAGAGATAGAGCGCGTGGCCGGAGCCGTCGACGAGGAACGTTCCGAGCGAGCCCGTCTTGGTGCTCACCGCGGACGCCGTGCCCGAGCTGCTGTGGGTACTCGACGTGGTGGTGCCGTAGCTGGGCGTCGAACTGGCGCCCGAGGAACTGGATGGGCTGGAGCTGCCGCAGGCGGCGAGGACCAGCGCGCTGGCGACTGCCAGCGTGGTGAGACTGAACATTCGAGTCACGGGTCTCCTGAGTGTGGGGATGAGGTGGCCTCCACACAGGACGACGTCAGCGCGCGCCCATCCTTTCCTGCGCGGCACGTCGCCAATGGAACCCGCACACGCCGTTAAGGCGTTCGCAACACAGCTTCGACCGGCCGCTACCCGTCGGTGCGCGCCTTGACGGCGTAGGTCGCCAGCCCGCGCTCGAGCACGGCGAAGGCGCGCTTGGCCTCGGCCCGCATCCGCCGCCCGAGCTGTGGGTTGCGCGTGCCGGCGACGACCTCGCGGCGCGTGAAGTCGACGAGCGCGCGGTGCACGCCCATGAGCGCGTTTGCCGCGACCCAGGGCTCGACGGCCCCCGGCGCGGCCCCCGTCTCCTCGGCGAGCAGCCGTGCCAGCGAGGTCGTGTAGCCGGCGAAGATCGATTGCTCGCGCGCCAGTAGCGCCGGGCTCTCGGTGATGACCCGCGCGATGTCGGCCATCCGCTCGGCGGCCGCGGGATCCTTCGCCGCGAGGAGCCCGCGGGGCGCCAGGACGAAGCGCGCGAAGGCCGCGACGGCCGGCTCGCCCGGATCGCGCTCGCGAACCGACGACAGCAGCTGCTCCTCGAAGACCTCGAGACCGCTGAAGAAGAGGTCCTCCTTCGTCGGGAAGTAGTTGAAGACGGTTGCTTGCGATACGTCCGCGCTGCGGGCGACCTCGGCAACGGTGACCGCATCGAACCCGCGCTCGGCGAACAGGCGGCGCGCGGTATCGGCGAGCAGCAACCGCGTCTGGAGCTTCTTTCGCTCCCGAAGTCCGGGCTCTTGACTCATGGCGTCCGACAATGTTAGAGTGTCTCTAAGTTTAGATCAACATCGTTTATCAAGCGACACCAGGAGCCGATCCTCGTGGAACCCGCGGCCCGCAGTCTCTCTCATCCGCCCGACGTCGCAGGCGTGACGCTCCCGTTCGCGGCCATCGTGCTCGCGATGCTCCCGGCGGTGCTTGACCAGACCATTCTCGCGACGGCGCTGCCGACGATCGCGGCCGACCTCGGCCGTCTATCCGACCTCTCGTGGGTCGTGACGGCGTACGTCGTGGCGGCTGCCGCATCGACGCCGCTCTGGGGCAAGCTCGGCGACCGTCACGGGCGCAAGCTCCTGCTGCAGGTGTCGCTGACGATCTTCCTCTGCGCCTCAGCGCTCTGCGGGCTGGCGCAGGACATCACGATGCTCGTCGCCGCCCGCACCGTTCAAGGCGCAGCCGCCGGCGGGCTGATGACGCTCGCGATGGCCGCGGTCGGCGACCTTGTCTCCCCCCGCGAGCGCGGGCGCTACCAGGGCTACATCGCCGCCGCCTTCGCCGTTGCCACGGTCGTCGGCCCGCTAGCAGGCGGGGTCCTCGTCGACCACGCGAGCTGGCGCTGGGTCTTCTACGTCAACATCCCGATCGGCATCGCCGCGCTTGCGGGGCTGAGCCTGCGCCTGCCGAGCGGCGCGCGCGAGCGCCCGTCCGCACCGCTGGATGGGATCGGTGCAGCGCTCCTCGCCGGCATGACGACCACGTTCATGCTCGCCTGCATCTGGGGCGGCAGCCGCTACGCCTGGGACTCGGCGGCGATCGTCGGGCTCTTCGGCGCCTCCGCGCTGCTCGCCGCGGCGCTCGTCCTGCGGGAGCGCCGGGCGGCCGACCCGATCGTCCCGCTCGACCTGCTGCGCATGCCCTCCGTCGCGATCGCCAGCGCGGCACTCTTCCTGGTGACGGCGTCGCTGTTCGCAATCACGGTGTTCGTCCCGCTGTTCCTGCAGACCACGACCGGCGCCAGCCCGACGCAGGCCGGGCTCCTGCTCATCCCGATGATGCTCGGAATCACCCTGTCGACGAACGTGGCAGGCCGGGCGATCTCCCGCACCGGGCGCTACAAGCGCTTCCCGATCATCGGCCTGGCCCTCATGACCGGCGCGCTCGTGCTGCTGGCAGCGGTCGCGAGCGACCCGTCGCGGACGACGACGGCCGTCGCCATCGGCATCTTCGGCCTGGGCTTCGGGATGGTCGGCCAGGTCCTCATCGTCGCCGTCCAGAACAGCGTCGAGCTCCGCCAACTCGGCGTCGCGATGGCGACGACGAGCTTCTTCCGCGCGCTCGGCGGCGCCGTCGGTGCAGCGGTCCTCGGCGCAATCTTCGCTGCCAACACGGGCGCCGGGATCGATGCGAAAGCGCCCGCCGCGCGGGCCGACATCATTCACGGGGTGCAGACGGTCTTCGTCGTCGCCGCCCCGATCGCCGCCGTTGCCCTGTTCGTCGTGCTGGCGCTCAAGGAAGTCCCGTTGCGTGGTCCCGGCGGGCCGCCCGCGCCGCCGCCGCGCGCGCCCGGTGCCGAACCCGCTGCCCCCCGGGCGGCGGCCTCCCGATGACCAAGCAGACGACCGCAAGGAGCTACCCATGACCGCCCCCGCACCACGGCCCTTCGTCCACCTACGCAGCGAGCAGACCGCCGGCGCCGTCTCGATCGTCGAAGTCACCGTGTCCGCCGGCTGGGCGGGCCCGCCCCTGCACCACCACGACTTCGACGAGGCATTCTGCGTGCTCGAGGGCGAGCTGACCTTCCAGCTCGGCGAGGAGGTGACGAGCGCCGGGCCAGGGGCGGTCGTCTTCGCGCCGCGCGGTTCTCACCACACGCTCGCGAACCGCAGCGCCGCGCCGGCGCGCTACCTGCTCGTCTGCACCCCTGCGGGCTTCGAGCGCTACTTCGCGCGCATGGCCGCCGACCCGCCGGCGTGGGCGGCGCAGCCCTACCCGGAGACGACGGTCGTCGGGCCCCAGATCGGCGCGGGCGCGACCTGAGGCCCAAGACCGGCTCGCGGCGTGGTGCGTCAGCTCGCGTTGTACGCGGCCCGCGACAGCCGCAGGTGCGTCCTCAGCATCGGCAGCTCCTTGCGAGCCTCGGACTTGACCGCCGAGTCAAAGCCGTCGGACAACTCGCTCTTGCTGTCGTCGATGTCCTGCTCGTGATCCTTGACCTCGAGCTTCGTGTACCACCTGTCGAATGTGGGTCCGGTCTGCGCGCCGAGGATGCTGAGCTCCCACTGCTCGGACGGCGACGGCGACGATGGCCGCTCGGCACCGACGGCCTTGGCCAGCTGCAGGGCGTCCGACAGCGACTTGGTGTGGTCCTTGATCAGGCGCTTACCGAGTGCGAGGACTTTCGCATTGTGCGAGATGCGCAGTGCGAGCTTTCCGCCCTCGATCTCGAAGCGGTCGCCCTCGATCGAGGTCTTCAGGTATTCCTTGTCCAGCCCGGAGGCGTTCGCAGCGGCGTGGCTGGAAGCCTGGGCGCCGACGACTCCCGCGGCCGACGCTATCGACGCAGCCACGACCGCCGCAGAGGTCGTACGGGTGATGCGGTTCATACGCGCTCCTTTGGATAGCCGGACTTCGATTTGCCAGCAGGGTGCCCGACGATCGCGACTGCCAACCGCGGGTCATCGCGGCTCCTTCCCGACCGTGAGCGAGACCGTGACGCGCTGGCCCCGGGACCGGATCAGATCGACGCTGACGCGCTGACCGGGGCGCAGGGTGGCGATCACCTCGGCCAGGGCCTCCGCGGTGGGGGTCTGGCGGCTCGCCAGCCCAACGATCACGTCCCCCGCGCGGATGCCCGCCGTGTCCGCCGGGCCGCCCGCGACGATCCCGCTGACGAGGACGCCGCCCGTGATCAGGGTCGCGACCTGTAGGCCGAGGTACGGCGGAGCGGCGGCGGCCGCACCGCCCGATCGGATCAGCCGGTCGGCGACGCGGCGGACGGTGTTGCTCGGGATCGCGAAGCCGATACCGGGCGCCGGCGTGTTGCCGAACTCGGGGTCCGCCGCCGCCAGCGTGGGGATCCCGACCACGGCGCCCGAGAGGTCGACGAGCGCCCCGCCGGAGTTGCCGGGGTTGATCGCGGCGCTCGTCTGGATCGCGGAGGGCAGCGTGACGCCGTTGGCTTCGGAGACGCTGCGCCCGAGGGACGACACGATGCCCTCGGTCACGCTTGACCGCAGCCCGAGGGGGTTGCCGATCGCGAGCACCACGTCACCGGTGTGCACCTTCGAGGAGTCCGCCAGCGTCGCGGGGGCCGGGGTCATGTCGGTCAGGTGCACGACCGCGAGATCGCTTTCCGGCGCCGTTCCCGCGAGCGTGGCGGGGTGGCGGTCGCCACCGGACAGCGTGACCACGAACTTGGTGGAGGTCCCGACGACGTGCGCGTTGGTCACGACGTGGCCGTGGCCGTCGATGACCACGCCCGAGCCAAGCCCCGTGGCCGTCCTGATCTGCACGACCTGCGGCGAGACCGTCTTGACGACGCTCACGAACTGCTGCTGGAGCGCGAGCGCGGCGGCCGAGCCGGACTGCGCACCCGCCGACGTCTTCGCGTGGTGGCCGCCACCGCAGGCGGCCGGGCCGGCGAGTCCCGCGACCAGCAACCCCGTCAGCGCCGCTCGGGAAACCCGGCGCGCGGATCGCGGCAACTGATGGATCGCTTGCAACACCTCAGACCACGCTCACCTGCGCGGGCGCAGCCCGCCAGGTACGTAAAGCAGTAGCTCTCCGTAGGTCGCCGTCAAGTGGTGGACGGACGGACGAATCCGGCCGGATCGGGCCCTAACCTGCCCTCCTGAGGTCGTCGCGGCGCCTATCGGCAGCGGTTTTCCGCCCGCCGCGGCATGAGGCCGTCCCACAAACAGGAAGAGGTCCAGCAATGCGCGCGGCAAGACCCCGCAGGTCTCCTGCAAGGTCAACGGCATGCGCATCACCTGCAAGGTGAAGACGGCAGCGGCCAGTGCTGCCTCGCGCAGCAGCTGGACGCTGAAGCGCAACGGCCGCGTGGTCGCCCACGGGAGCGCCGCGAGCGCGCTCAAGGTCAGTGGCCTGAAGAAGGGCCGCTACGTCCTGCGTCTCACCGCGAAGGGCGCGGTCGTGACCCGGACGCTCATCGTTCGCTAACGGAACAGGTCGCGCGCTGAAACGTCGTCCGTGTCCCGCGGGCGGGCCACCGAC
>JAWVFZ010000215.1:0-2979 GCA_033855555.1 Solirubrobacteraceae bacterium | reverse complement strand
TGCGGGCCGATCGGCACGTTGAAGGGGGACGGCGGAGCGCCCCCGAACCCGGCCCAGGCCGTCGCGCCGACGCCCGCGACCGTCTCGGCGAGCCGCGCCGCCGCCTGCCGCGGCGCGCGCGTGAGCGCCCGCAGGCCGCGCACGGCCTCCGCCGGCACCGTCGCGCGCTCGAGCAGCGCCTCGGCGAGCAGCTGCGAGCGCGACGGCTCCGGGCGCGGCGTCCAGTCGCCGCCGGGATCGCTGGGCGCCGCGGGTTCGCGTGAGCTGTCGAAGAGCACCGACGCGATGTCGACGCCCGAGATGCCGTCGACGAGCGCGTGGTGGGTCTTGCTGATCAGCGCGAAGCGGTCCCCGTCGAGCCCTTCGACGAGCCAGATCTCCCACAGCGGCTTGGAGCGGTCCAGCGGCTGGGCGAAGAGCCGCCCGGCCAGCCGCTTGAGCTCGGCGTCCGTGCCCGGACGCGGGAGCGCCGTGTGGCGCACGTGGTAGCCCAGGTTGAAGTGCGGGTCGTCGACCCACTTCGGCCGCCCTTGGCCGTAAGGGACGAACGCCAGCTTCTGCCGGTAGCGGGGCACGAGATGCAGCCGGTGCTCGACGTGGTCGAGGAGATCGAGGTACGCAGGCGCCTCGCCCTCGAAGACGAGCACGGAGGCGACATGCATGTGCGCGCCCCCTTCCTCCAGGTGCAGGAACGCGGCGTCCAGGCCCGTCAGGCGGTCGCTTTGGGACACACGGCAAGTTTACGCCGCGTAAGGTCCGCGACCATGCCGGTTCGCGGCACATCGATGTACTCCGTGCTCAAGCCGTATCTCGAGCACGAGCTCGAGCGCTTCGACGGGCTCGAGCTCTTCGATGCGCACACGCACATCGGGCGCAACGATCCCGACGGCTTCAGCGCAGAGCCACATGACATCCTCGACGCGATGGACGCGGCCGGCCAGCGCCGCGCGCTGCTGTTCGCGATGCACGAGCCGGGCGGCGACTACCGCGCGGCCAACGACGAGGTGCTGAGCGCGTGCGCCGCCTCGGCGGGCCGCCTGTTCGCGCTGGCGCGGGTGGATCCCAAGGTGGCCGACGCGGTCGACGAGGCCCGGCGCTGCCTTGACGCCGGAGCGGTCGGGGTCAAGCTGCATCCGCGCAGCGACGCGTTCGGCCTTCCCCATCCGGTCGTGGATGAGATCGCCGCGCTCGTGGGCGAGCGCCGGGGAATCCTGCTGTTCCACGCCGGGCGCGGCATTCCGAACCTCGGCGAGGACGCGCTCGTGCTCGCCGCGGCCAACCCGGGCGTGCGGATCGTCCTGGCCCACGCAGGCATCAGCGACCTCGGCGCGATCGCGAGCGCGGTCGGCGAGCACAGCAACGTGTTCTTCGACACCGCGTGGTGGCAGGTCTCCGATCTGCTCGCGCTGTTCTGTCACGTGGCACCGGGCCAGATCCTGCACGCCTCGGACATGCCCTACGGGACCGGCATGCTGGCCGCCTGGGTGGACCTGCGCCTCGCCGCCGCGGTGGGCCTGTCCGACGAAGCGGTGCGCTCGATCGCCGGCGGCCAGCTCGCGCGGCTCGTCGCCGGCGAGGATCCGCTCGATCTCGGGCCCGCGCCGGGCGTGGGCGCGCTCGGGCCGCGGCTGCCCGCAGCCGAGCGCGCGATCGCGTATCTCTGCGCTGCCACCCAACTGGGGTTCCGGGGCGGCGATCCCGATGAGGCGCTCGCGCTCGCTCGGCTCGCCTGCCAGACGGCCGGCCCCGGCGATCCGTCGGCCCAGGTCCTGGCACACGTGGAGCGCTTCGCGGCGCTCGGCCAGCGGCTGTATGCAGAGGATCCCGAGGACCGCACGCGGTTCTCGATGGCGGCGGTCGCCGGACAGATCATCGCCGGGACCGCCCGCGTCGGCCTGCCGCCGCTGTAGCCCCGGAGCGGTCCGCCCGCTCGGGGACAATGACGTGGTGCAGGACCGCCTGATCGCCCACCTCGACCTCGACGCCTTCTACGCCACCGTCGAGCTGCGCCGCCGGCCGGAGCTGAAGGGCCTCCCGGTCATCGTCGCCGGCTCCGGCCCGCGCGCGGTCGTCACGACTGCGTCCTACGAGGCGCGCAAGTTCGGCGTCGGGTCGGCGATGCCGGCGGCGCGGGCGCGCCGGCTGTGCCCCGACGCGATCGTGATCCCGCCGGACTTCACCGCCTACCGCGACGTCTCGCGCAAGGTCATGGAGCTCGTTCGCGATGCCGTCGAGCGCACCGAGGTCGTCGGGCTCGACGAGGCCTACCTCGAGCTCACCGGGCTTGTGGCGCCCAAGGCGACGATGCGCCGCCTGGTGGGCTCGATCCACGACACCACCGGGATGACCGCGTCGGTCGGCATCGGCCCCAACAAGCTTGTGGCGAAGGTCGCCTCGGACGCCGAGAAGCCCGCGGGCTTCGTCGTGCTGACGCGCGAGCAGGCGTGCGAGCGCTTCGCCGGCGCGCGGCCCGGGCTCGTGCCGGGGATCGGTCCCAAGACGGCGGCGAAGCTCGAGGCGATGGGGATCACGACGCTCGCGGCGCTCGCCGCGACCGCGGACGACGTGCTCGCCGCGGCGTTCGGCTCGCGGCAGGGACCCTGGCTGCGCAGCCGCGCGCGGTTCGAGTCCTCCGATGCCGTCGATCCGGTCCGCATCGCGGTGTCCGAATCATGCGAGACGACCTTCGACGTCGACATCGCAGCCGCCGCCGTGCAGGAGCAGGAGCTGCTCTCGCTGGCCGCGAAGCTGTGCCGCAACCTGGCCACCCAGGAGCGCCGCGGTCGCACGATCGCGATCAAGGTGCGCCTGAGCGACTTCACGACCGTCACGCGCGCCCGCACGATCCCGCAGGCGACCAACGACCTCGACGTGGTCAGCGCGATCGCCCTCGAGCTGCTGCGCGAGTACGCGCCCCCGCGGCCCGTGCGCCTGCTGGGCGTTCGCGTCGCGAGCTTCGAGAACGCCGAGGAGCGCGCA
>JAWVFZ010000214.1:0-4217 GCA_033855555.1 Solirubrobacteraceae bacterium | reverse complement strand
CCTGCGCGACATCGCCGAGGGCCGCGAGCTGGGCGACGTCACGACACTGCGCGACCCAGACGTCATGTCCCAGCTGGAGGACAAGATCAAGGAGCGCCAGAGCCAGGAGGCATGACTCGGGCGGGGCGGCGTCAGGCGGCGGCTCGCCAGAGCGGTCCGTCGCGCTCCGCGCGGCCCTCGGCGACGGCTTGGAGCAGCGCGTCCTCGGCGGCGGCGAGATCGGGCGGGGTCAGGTGCGGCGCCATCACCGCGGCCGCCTCGGCGGTGAAGACGCCGTCGGGAAAGGCCGCGAGCAGCTCCGCGGCATCCGTGGCCGGCGCGCGGCGAGGCAGCTCCGGCGCCAGATGCGCGAGCAGGACGTCGTAGGCCTCGAGTGGCTGGAAGCCGCCTGCGACGAGGCTCGTTCCGTCGCGCCTGAAGACGAGCGAAGGCGCGGTGAAGCGCACCGGGCCGTCCGACGTCGCCGTCCGGTCCTGGATCTCGGCCGGGGTGCCGGCGGCGCTGCGGGCGAGCGCGCGGTCGGCCTCGTAGGCGGCCACGACTTCGGGGTCGCCGATCGCCGCCACGATCGCGGCTGCGTCGATCCCGGGCACCTGTCCGAGGGCGGTCTCGATGTCACGGGGCTCGTCGAGCAGCGTGCGCGTCGTGAATTGCGCGAGCGCCAGCGCGCGCAGCGCGGCCCACTCGCGCTCGGGCGCCGCCAGCCGCACGGCCACGATTGCCCGGCACGCCGGCGCGGTCGCCGAAACGCGCGGCTTGACCTCGACGCTGAACGGCATCCCGTAGCGGTGGAAGCGCCGCTGTCCGAGGGCCGAGCGCAGCGGCGTGTAGCCGCGCTGCTCGTACTGCTCGGCGCGCTCGGTGAGGCCAATCAGCGTGTGGCGCCAGCGCAGGCCGTCGCCGAAGCGCCACTGCAGGACCGCCATCGCGGGGTAGGCCGACCACGCCCATGGGCAGCCGGGATCGGTGAAGTGCTGGAGGTCGACCATGCGAAGAAGCGTTGCAGGCCGTTGACACGGGCGATTCCCCTGGACTAGTTTCGCCCTGTGAGGCGCGGGGGAACGATGGGGGTCGTCATTGCAGCAGCCGGCGCGATCGGCGCCGGAGCCGCCCTCCCCGCCGCGGCGTCGGCGGCGTGCACGAAGGCCTCGAACATCGAGGCGATCCTCGACGACTCCGGGTCGATGGCCGTCACCGATCCCGACACGCTGCGGGTCAAGGCGACGAAGCTGCTGATCAACACCTTCAGCTCCGGAACCTTCCTCGGCGCCGTCGAGTTCGGCGGGAGCTTCGACGCGAGCACGCCCGCTGCAGACACGGTCTTCAAGCCCGAGGCGGTCGGCCCCAACGCCACGGCGATGGGCAACGCCTTGGACGCCAAGATCCTGGCCGACAACGGAACGACGGACTACAACGCCGCGTTCGCGCAATCCGACGCCGACAACCCGAACGCCGGCGCGCGCATCTTCCTCACCGATGGCGCCCACAACGAGGGCGACTACGCCAACGGCCACTTGACCCACAAGGTGCCGACCGAGGTCATCAGCTTCGGCTCCGGCCTCACGCCTGACGATCAGGCGCGGCTGCAGACGATCGCGAACGACACCGGCGGCCACTACTACCCGCAGGTGGACTCCAGCCAGCTGCAGTCGGTCATGAACAGCATCGGCGCGGCGCTGACCTGCCTGACGCCGCCGCAGACCTTCACCGACCAACTCGCCCAGGGCAAGGCGAAGAGCCACAGCCTTGCGATCGGCGCGAACACGAAGTCGCTGCAGATCGCGCTCACCTGGTCCAGCCCGCTGGACAGCTTCACGATCTCGGGCCTGAAGCTCGTCAACCACGGGAAGACGATCGCGGTCGCGGCCCGCGGCAAGCTCAAGGTGAAGCGGACCACGAGCGCGACCTTCGTCCTGCTCAAGGTCTCGGCCCTCAGGCGCGGCACGCTGAGGTTCAAGGTGAAGGCTACGAAGGTAGGCTCAGGGCAGCCGCAGGCGACGCTCACCACGCAGGTGAGCCACGCTCGCCGCAAGTAGTCGAGGAGGGTCCAATGACGTACGAGGAGGCCGTGGCCGCACACGAGTGGCGCGTGCCCGAGCGCTACAACATCGCCGCCGACGTCTGCGACAAGCATCCGCGCGACAAGCTCGCGATGCTCCATGAGCACTTCGACGGCACCGTGCGCGAAGTGTCCTGGGGAGAGCTGCAGGACCTCGCCAACCAGGCGGCGCATGTCCTGCGCGAGGCCGGCGTCGAGCGCGGCGATCGCGTCGCGGTCGTGCTGCCGGCGACGGCGGAGACCGCGGCGGTCTTCTTCGGCGCCTGGAAGCTCGGCGCGCTGCTGCTTTCGATGTCCGTGCTCTACGGCGACGAGGGCATCCGCCACCGCCTGGACGACTCCACGCCGAAGGCGCTCGTCACCGACCGCGCGAACGCCGCGCGCTTTGACCATCCGAACGTCCTCGTCCTCGACGAAGGACTGCTCGACGGCGCGCCGACCGACCCGATCGCCGGCGACACCGCGGCCGACGACCCGGCCCAGCTGTACTACACGTCGGGCACCACCGGCATGGCCAAGGGCATCATCCACGCCCACCGCTACCTGCTCGCCCACGAGGAGTTCGCCTACTGCCACGAGGTGCAGGAGGGCGAGCGCTTCCACGGCATGGGCGAATGGGCCTGGGCCGCGGGGATCGCGCCGCTGCTGGGCCCGTGGCGCCTGGGCGCCGTCCAGTGCGTCTACCAGCGCGAGGGCGGCTTCGACCCGCACAAGCAGCTGGCCTTCCTCAGCCGCCACGAGGTCACGAACGTCTTCACGACGCCGACGGCGATGCGCTCGATGATGGGGATCGCCGATGCCGGCACGCGCTATCCGCAGCGCTTCCGCCGCGTCTGCAGCGCCGGCGAGCCGCTCAACCCCGAGGCGATCCGCTGGTTCCGCGACCAGTACGGACTCACCGTCCTCGACTACTACGGCCTGACCGAGTCCTATCCGCTGTGCGCGAACTTCCCGTTCATGGAGGTGCGCGAGGGCTCGATGGGCAAGCCGATGCCCGGCTGGGACGTGCAGATCCTCGACGAGGACGAGCGGCCGGTCGCGCACGGCGAGCGGGGCGAGATCTGCCTGCGCGCGCGCTCCAATCCGCACTGGCCGCTGGGCTACTGGAACAACCCCGAGGCCGGGGAGGAGACGTTCGGCGGCGCGTGGTTCCACACCAAGGACGCCGCGACGCAGGACGCCGACGGTTACGTCTGGTACGCGGGGCGCGCTGACGACGTGATCATCGCCGCCGGGTACCGGATCGGGCCCTTCGAGGTTGAGTCGGCCTGCCTCGAGCACCCGGCCGTTCGGGAGGCCGCGGCAGTCGCCTCGCCCGACGAGCGCCGCGGCAACGTCGTCAAGGCGTTCATCGTCGTGGCCGAGGGGCACACGGGCTCCGACGAGCTCGCCGAGGAGATCAAGGCGTTCGTGCGCGACCGCCTGAGCGCCTACGCCTATCCTCGGCGCATCGAGTTCGTGACCGACCTGCCCAAGACGCTCACGGGCAAGATCCGGCGGATCGAGCTGCGCGAGCGCGAGCGCGAGGCGGCCGCCACGTGACCTCGCGACCGCTTCGCGGTGCTGTGGATCAGACCCTGACCGTCTCCCGGATCGGCATCGTCGGCGGGGGCTTCATGGGCTCGGGCATCGCCGAGTCCGCGGCGCGCGCGGGCGTCGACGTCACCGTGCACGAGCCCGAGCGCCAGCCGCTGGACCGCTCCCAGCGCCGGATCGAGCAGTCGGTCGCGCGGGCGGTCAAGGGCGGCAAGCTCGACGACGCCGAGGCGAGCGCCCTGCGCGAGCGCATCGCGTGGACGACCGCGTTCGACGACCTCGGCGGCTGCGACGTCGTGATCGAGGCGGTCGTCGAGGACATCGCGGTCAAGGGCCCGGTGTTCCAGCGCCTCGACGCGCTCCTGCCCGATGCGATCCTCGCATCGAACACCTCGTCGATCCCGATCGCGCAGATCGGGTCGTGGACGACCGACCCCGAGCGGGTCCTGGGGCTGCACTTCTTCTCGCCGGTCCCGGTGATGAAGCTCGTCGAGATCGTCGTCGGCCTGGACACCGATAGCGAGGTGGTCGCGCGCGCCGAGGCCTTCGCGCAGCAGATCGGCAAGCACCCGATCCGCACCAAGGACCGCTCGGGCTTCATCGTGAACATGCTGCTCGTGCC
>JAWVFZ010000213.1:0-10191 GCA_033855555.1 Solirubrobacteraceae bacterium | reverse complement strand
TCGGTGCCCTTCCAGCGCGGAGAGCTCATCCGAGCGAAGGGACTGCTCGCCACCAGCGTCCCGCGCACGCTGCTGGACATGGCGGCAGTCGGTGAGTCGGTCGATCGGTTGGTTGC
Source organism: Solirubrobacteraceae bacterium (assembly GCA_033855555.1). Taxonomy (GTDB): domain Bacteria; phylum Actinomycetota; class Thermoleophilia; order Solirubrobacterales; family Solirubrobacteraceae; genus AC-49. The sequence continues at coordinate 10,075 of JAWVFZ010000213.1, read as the reverse complement.
AGATGCTGTCGCCCGGCGGCTGGTTTCTTTGACGGCTCTGCGCGCCTATCTGGAGCGCCGCACCGGGGCGCGCGGCAGCGCCCGCCTACGACGGGGCATCGAGGGAAAGCAGACACGAAGCGGGCTCGAACGACGATTCCTGCGCTGGCTTGCCGAGCACGGCTTTCCGCCGCCCGAGACCAACGTGAAGATCGGCGCCCTGACCGTCGATGCCTACTGGGCCGCCGCCGGCCTCGTCGTCGAGATCGACACCATCAGCACCCATGGGTCTGTCTATTCCTTCGAGCGCGACCGCAAGCGCGACGCATACCTCGTCGCCCGTGGACTGCGCGTCATGCGCATCACCGAGGAGCGACTACTTCACGACGCTGACCGCCTGGCCCACGATCTCCGCCGTGCACTCTCGCATGCCTGACGAAACTGGCGCCAAGCGCCATGTTTGTCAGTCTCGCCGGTTCTACGCCGCAAGCTTGCGGCAGATCTCCGCCAGCGAGCGCTTCTCGTCCTCGTCGAGGACCGCGAAGGCGTGGGCGACGCGCTCGGTGTGCTCGGGGAAGAGCCGGTCGACGACCTCGCCGCCCCTGGCGGTGAGGGTCACCGAGGCGGCGCGGCGGTCGTGCACGAGGCGCCGGCGGATGACGAGGCCGCGGTGTTCGAGTGTCGTGACGACCTCGGTCGCGTTGGCCTTGGACGTCTGCAGCCGGCGGCGCAAGGCCCGCAGCTCGAGCTCGCCGCCGGCGGTGGTCAGGATCACCAGCACCGAGAAGCCGGAGGCGCTGAGGCCCTCGCGCTCGAGGTCGGCACTGAGGCGCCGGCGCACGATCGACTCGGCGCGGAGCAGGTGCTCGAGTGCGCGGTGGGCCAGCGGGTCGCCGGGAATGAGCGTCATTGCCGCCGCATCATGGCGGCTGCCCCGGACGCCTTAAGGCCTGCTACTAGACGGCTTTTGCGACGCGGATGGCCGGCGCGGGGCCCGTATTCGCATCGTGCAAGCGGCTCTCGAGGTGGTCCACGAGGAGGTCGCGCGCGGCCAGCGGCTTATCGCCGAGGCGCTCCACCGTGCTCGCGCCCGTCTCCGGGAGCGCGCCGCGATAGTCGAAGACGGTGATGCGGTCCCCACCGACGCGGCGGGCCGCGAAGACGAGCCGGCCGAGCGTGTCGAGCGAGGCCCGCTGCCCGGTGAGGATCACCGCACGCGGGTCGAGCGCGTGCAGCGCACGGGTGACGCGGTCGGGATCGAGGTCGGTCGTGAGCGTCAGCGTGCGCATGCCTCCGCGGCGCAGAACGAGCTCCAGCGCCTGGGCATGCAGCGAGTCCATGTCCACGGGACGACTCGCGTCGAAGACGAGGATGCCCTCCTCACGCGTCGCGGCGGGCGCGGTGCGCATGCAGGCGGCCAGCCAGCCGGTGGCCCAGCGCCAGGCGAAGCCGTACTCGGGACCGGTGTCGCCACCGTCGACGCCCATCGCCTCGATGCCGGGAAGCAGCACTTCCTCGACGGTGCGCTCGAGCGAGCGCACGGCAAGGCTCTCCTCCAGGACGCGGTCGGCCTCGTCCTGGTCGAAGCGACCGAAGGCCGAGCGCATGCGCTGTGGCGTGGCCGGTCCCGAACCCCGTTCGCGGGCGATCGAGATCGCCGAGGACACGTTGTGGGTCTCTTCGAAGGCCGTGCGCAGCGCCTCGATCTCGACGAGGTCGAACTGCCGATGGCCTCCCTGCGTGCGGCGCGGCGACGGGAACCCGAAGCGGCGCTCCCAGGACCGCAGGGTGTTCGGGCTGACCCCGAGCATCGCCGCGGCGGCGTTGGTTCTGATGACCCCCATGCAACGGGTTTATCGGGGATGGTGAGGTTTGGGGCAAGTCATGCAGATATCCCTGCAGATTGGTCACTTTCATGCACAGGAGGAGAACGCGCTCAGGGCGCGTACGCGTGCGTCAGTCCCAGCCGTCGGAAAGCACCAGCAGCGCCGCACGCGGCGGCCCGCAGGCTCCGACCTGCGCCCGGAAGCGGACGCCGAACTCATCAGGGGCGCGCACGACGGCCGTCCGCGCCTGCGAGTCGTCGCTCGCGGCGTGGATCACCAGGTCCATCAGGTTGTCCGCTCCGGACGCCTCCGCGTCGGCGGGAACGAGGAACTCCGACAGGTGGCGGTTGACGGCCTCGGTCTCGTCGACGCCGAGCAGCTCCTCGGCGACGCTCGACAGCGCGCACACACAGAGCGACCCGTCCACGATGAGGAACGGATCGCCGGGGCCCGGAGCGCAATCGGCATTCGTCGTCAGCAGGACGCCGAGACCGCAGCTCTCGCAGACGCGGCCGTACTGCTCCGTCTTGGGCTCCTCGCCGCAATGGCCGCAGAAGGTCTTCCGCGGCTGCGGCTCGGCGACCGCGGGGACGAGGCGAAGGTGTGCGCCGGCGTGCCCGCTCACATGCCCACCGAACGACGCCGCATATGCGGTGCGTCGTCGGCCTCCGTGCCGGTTTCGGTGGTCGCAATCGACGGGGCGGCGACGGGCGGCCGGGCCTGACGGGCCTCGATCATCCCCATCACCTCGCGGTGCGCCTCGCTGGGCGTGTCCGAGAGCATCCGTGCCCCTGTCGTGCGGACACGGTCATCGCGGGCGCCGCGATGGAACAGCGCGATCGGCAGGGCGCCGGCTGCCGAACGCACGCCGTATGCCCAGCGGGCGACGTCGTCGTCGGCGACATGGCTACCGGCGATCACGACGGCGTGCGGGGAAAAGGCGCTGAGGACCTCGGGCAGACCCATGATGCCGCTGACCGGAAGCGGCAGCACGCGGGCGCCGGCGCGAGCACAGAACAGCTCGAGCGCACGAACGTTGAGGTTGTCGGGATCGAGGTCGTCGCGCGTCGCGTCGCCGATCAGCACGCTGGCCGGCCGCGTCGGCGGTGGGGCGAGGCGCTGTGCGCGCTGCAGCCACTCGTTGGCCCAGTGCGCGGCGAAGGCCCAGGGCGCCGAGGAGTAGCCGTGGCGAACGCCGAGCTCTGTGAGGCTCGGCAGCAGCACCTCTTCGACGGACCGCTCCACGGAGCGCAGCGCGAGCGCCGCCTCCATCGCGCTGTCGGCGCGGTCCAGCTCGAAGGAATGCAGCGCGCCGACCAGGACGTTCGTATCGGCGCTGAGCGCCTCGCGGGCGCGGGAGACGGCGGACGAGATCGAGAGGCCCTCCTGCAGCGCGTCGCGCAGCGCCGCCACCTCGCCGTGGGTGTAGAGCCGGTGCTTGCCCGGGGAGCGCTGTGGGTGGGGATAGCCGAAGCGGCGCTCCCACGCGCGGAGCGTGTTCGGGCTGACATTCAGGAGGGAGGCGGCCTCTGAGGTCTTAAGCGTGCGCACGGCACGACGTAGCGTCGGCCCAACCTGCCCGGTTCCTGCAACGGCGCACAGCTATTGCACAGCTTCTTGCAGAAATTCCGTGCAACAAACTGCATCTCCCGCTAGCATCCTGCCCGAACTTGCACGTCTCTCACCATCCCTAGGAGTCTTTGTGTACATCCACGGTCGTTAGCAACGGTTTTTCTTTCTGGGGGGGACGCCCGGTAGCGTCTCCGGCGTGAACCGCCGCGGCCATGTCCCGTCGGCGCCCGCCGTAGCGGTTCTTCCGCTGTTGGCGGGGACAGTGCTTTGCTTACTCGCGGCCAAGGACGGCCTTGGGGACCCGCTCTTTTACGTGCTGCTCACGGCGGCTGTCGTCGCCCGCCTGCTGACGACGACGCTCGAGCAGAACCTCGGCGTCTCCGCCTCCTTCCTGTGCGGGATGCTCGCCGTCGGATTCCTGGACCCGCCGGCGGCCTTCCTGATCCCGCTCGTCGCCGAGGGGGTCGGCTGGCTGGCGGAGCGTTATCGCCCGCAGGCGCTCGTGATCAACTGGGCCGGCTCGGCGACGCCGACGGCGTTCGCCGCGCTCGGCTTCCAGGCGCTTTCTCTGAGCCGTGACGGCGCCGCGTTCCCGATCGTCCTCGGACTGTTCGGCGCCGGCGTGCTGCTGGTCAACGGCCTGATCGTCGCGCCGCTTATGGCCCTCTTGGACGAGCGCCCGGTGCGGGCGACGATCGGCGTGCCGCGCGATTTCTGGCCGGCGCTCGGGATCAACATCCTGATCACGGCGACGCTCGCGGCGCTCTACGCGCAGACGGGGCTGGCGACGATCGCCTTCGTCCTCGCGGTCGTCCTCGCATTCGCCTACATGATGCGCCTGGTCGCTGTGGCCCGCGACCGCACCAAGCAGTACGCGAACCTCTCCTGGGGCGTGCTCTCGTCGCTGATCCGCACGCTCGACGAACGCGACCGGCGCGCCGCGCGCCACTGCGCCGCCGTGGCGAAGTTCTCACGCGACATCGCGGCACACGTCGGGATGAGCAGCCGCGAGCAGGAGCTCGCGCACACGGCCGGCCTGCTCCACGACATCGGGCGGTTCGCGCTGTCCGATCGTGTCATGGAGCGCGAGGGCCGGCTCAACGAGGAGGACTGGAAGGCGATCCGGCGCCACCCTTCGATCGGCGCCGACCTGCTGAAGGACGTCGGCGTCTACGGGCCTGTCGCCGAGATCGTGCTGTGCCACCACGAGCGCATCGACGGGCGCGGCTACCCACGCGGCCTGAAGGGGCCGGAGATCCCCGAGATCGCGCGGATCGTCGCGGTCGCGGAGGTGTACGACACGCTGAGCGCGCCCGACACCTACCGCACGCAGATGAATTCGTTCGAGGCGCTCACCGAGCTGCGGCGCGTCGCGGGCAGCCAGCTGGACGAACGTTACGTCGAGGCGCTGGCCGACCTGCTCGCCGGGCAGGGCACCGAGTACCGCCACGCCGACGACGCCGATTACGACGCGGAGCTCGACATCGAGCGGCGGATGAACGAGGCAGCGGCGCCCTAGAGCTAGAGGCCGGGCCGGCCCTGCTCGAGCGAGGCGAGGAACGCGTCCAGCTGCTCGATCGAGAAGCGGCGCTGACCACCGGGCGTGCGGTAGCCGCGCAGGTGGCCCATGTCGGACCAGCGGCGGATGGTGCTCAGCGAGACGCCGAGGTGGCGCGCCGCCTCGGAGGTCGAGAGCCCGAGGCGCCGGCCCACCGGGGCCTCAGCGGCGGGGTGGGTTGGATTGCTCATGGGCCCTTTGACGGCCGTTTGAGCAGGGTTCATGCGTGTTGGCGTGCCTTTGCAGAGGTTCGGGGCTGGGAACCCAGCACCAACCACCGCCCCGACCTGAAGCGCACGCCGAGCGTGAGCAGCCGCGCGGCCATCAGCGCATTGAGACCCCACCAGACGCCCGCAAGGCCCCAGTCGAAATGCAGCGCGGCCAGCGAGATCGGCACAAAGACGAAGAGTCCCGCGAAGGCCATCGCCGCCGCGAGGTAGCGCGCGTCGCCGGCGCCGATGAGGATCCCGTCGAGCGCGAAGACGACCGCGCCGGCGGGCTGCATGAGCGCGAACAGCGGCCACAGCACCTGCGCCTGATCGATGACACGGTCGTCGCCCGTGAAGAGCCGCGGCAGCACGTCGTGCAGCGCGAGCAGCCCGACCGCGAACACGCAGCCCACGGCGAGCGACCAGCCGATCATGCGCCCCGCCGCCGCCCGCGCGCCTTCGCCGTCGGAGGCGCCGAGCATCCGGCCCACGATCACCTGGCCGGCGATGGCGATCGCGTCGAGGACGAGCGCGAGGAAGACGAACAGCTGGAAGGCGATCTGGTGTGCTCCCAGCGGAGCCGAGCCGAAGCGCGCGCAGACCGCGCTCGCGACGGTGAACGAGCCAAGCAACGAAGCCGTACGCACGAAGACCGCGCCGCCGATCCCGAGCAGCGAGCGGATCCCCGCGCGCGAAGGCCGGCGCGAGACCCCGGCCGTGCCGCTTGCCTGCAGCAGCAGCACCGCGAACGCGGCACCCATGCCGAGCTGCGCGATCACCGTGCCGAGCGCGCTGCCGTCGAGCCCCATGTCGAGGCCGTAGACGAAGACGAGCTCGAGGACGACGTTCACCGCATTGGCGACCACGAGGATCACGAGCGGCGCACGCAGGCGGCTCGTACCGCGCAGATAGCCCTGGCCGGCCAGGGCCACGAGCGCGGACGGAAGCCCGAGCGCGCTGAGGCGCAGGTAGCGCGCCGCAAGGTCGGCAACGTGGCCGGAGCCGCCCAGCAGCGTCATGAGCGGCCCGGCGAAGAGCGCGCACGCCGCCGCCAGCGCGCAGCCCAGACCGAGCGACAACCACAGCGCCTGGGCCGCGAGCTCGCCGGCCTCGGCCTCGCGCCCGGCGCCGTGCAGCCGCGCCACGTGGGCGGTCGTCGCGTACGTGAGGAAGTTGCACAGCGCGACGACGGCCGACAGCAGCGCGGCGGCCAGGGCCAGCGCAGCGAGCTGGGGCGTCCCGAGGTGTCCGACGATGGCGGTGTCGGTCAGCAGATACAGCGGCTCTGCGGCAAGCGCGCCCAGGGCCGGAAGGGCGAGTCGGAGGATCTCGCGGTCATGGGGCGAGCGGCGCGGCAAGGGCCGGACTCTACGATCCGCCCATGAGGAGGCTGTGGACGGTGGGGATCGTCGCGCTGGCGGGCTGCGGCGCCAAGCACCCGGGCCCACCGGACGCACGCTGCGCCGAACCCGCGGCGATCATGCGCGTCGCCGCCGGCGGCGCCGGGCCGCGCATCTCCGACTGCGTGCACCGCTCGACGTCCGACAGCGAGCTGCAGAACGTCGGCTTCGCCGTGACGCGCGCCGCCGACCAGCTCGGACGGGGAACCGATGGGCACGTGCTGGGGTTCCTGATCGGCGCGGTGCGCCGCGGCACCGGCACGAGCGGGGTGCAGGCCGAGCTGGTCCACCGCGTCGAGGGCGTCGCGCGCCGGATGCATGGTCAGGACAGCGCGATTCAACAGGGCATCGCCGACGGCGAGGCCCGCGGATGAGGCTGCGGCTCTACCACCATCCCGATGGGACCAGGGTGGCCTACCGCGAGGCGGGGACCGGGCCGCCGCTCGCGCTGCTGCATTCGGCGATGCTCAGCCACAAGGAGTTCGAGCCGATCGTCGAGTACCTGTCGGACCGCTACCGCGTCGTGCTGCCGGACCTGCCGCTGCACGGCGACAGCGAGGATCGGCCCCGCCACGCCTACACGCCCGACTGGTTCGCGGAGGTGATGGCGGGGTTCTGCACCGACGTCTGCGGCACGCGCCCGCTCGTCGGCGGCCACGGCCTCGGCGCCGAGATCCTGCTGCGCGCCACGGCTTCCGGCGCGCTCACGCCGTCGCGGCTGGTCGTGATGCCCACGAACCTGCACCGCCCCGCCGAGCGCGCCCGCGCCCGCGGCGCCTGGCGCGTGGTGTCGCAGGGCGCCGTCGTGCCCGGGATCGACCGTGTGCTCGCCCACGGCGCGCGCGCGGTGTTCCGGCCCGAGCAGGGCCGGCGGCTGACGGCGCGCGACGTTCCGGAGGCGCGCGATCTCGTGCGCCACGCGTTCGCCGACGTCGGCGGCAACCGCAACCTCGCGCGCTCATGGGCGCGGTTCGCGCGCCGCTGGCCGAAGACCGCTTGGCGCGACCTGCTCGACCGCTACGTCGACATCGGCTGCCCGGTGCTCCTCCTGTGGGCCGACGAGGACCGCCTGCACCCACTGCTGGGAGCCGAAGAGGCGCTGGACCTGCTCCCCGACGCCCAGCTGCGCGTGCTCCCGGGAACCGGCTACCTGATCGCCTACGACGACCCCGTCGGCGTGGCGCGCGAGCTCGCCGCCTTCTGCGGCTGAAAGGTCAACCGCGGCATCCAGATAGGTTGCCTGCATGGCCAAGAAGAAGCTCTACGGGGGCGAGACCGCCAAGGCGGTCGAGAACTTCCCCATCTCCGGCGAGCCCGTCCCGCCGTCCGTCGTCCACTGGCTCGGGCGCATCAAGGGCGCGGGCGCCCGCGTCAATGCCGAGCTCGGTCTGCTCGACCGCAACCTCGCACAGCGGATCGGTGCCGCAGCCGACGAGGTCGCTGCCGGCGAGCACGACGACCAATTCCCGATCGACGTCTTCCAGACCGGCTCGGGCACGTCGTCGAACATGAACGCCAACGAGGTCATCGCCTCGCTGGCCGAGGGCGCGCATCCCAACGACCACGTGAACATGGGGCAGTCGTCCAACGACGTGTTCCCGTCCGCCGTGCACCTCGCGGCGCTCGACGAGGCGACCAACACGCTGCTGCCGGCGCTCAGGCAGCTCGAGCGCTCGCTGGACCGCAAGGCGCGGAAGTTCAAGAACGTCGTCAAGTCCGGCCGCACGCACCTGATGGATGCCGTGCCCGTGACGCTCGGCCAGGAGTTCGCCGGCTATGCGGCGCAGGTGCGCCTGGGCCAGGAGCGCGTCGAAGCCGCGCTCGAGCACGTGCGGCAGATCCCGCTCGGCGGCACCGCGACGGGCACGGGGCTCAACACGCACCCGAAGTTCGCCGCGGGTGTGCGCCGGCTGCTCACCAAGGACACGAAGCTGCGCATCGCCGCGCCGGCCGACCCGTTCGAGGCCCAGGGCAACCGCGACGCGCTCGTGGAGCTGTCGGGGGCGCTCAAGGTCATCGCAGTCTCGTTCACCAAGATCGCCAACGACCTCGCGCTCATGGGCTCCGGCCCGCGCGCCGGCATCGGCGAGATCTACCTGCCCGAGCTGCAGAAGGGCTCGTCGATCATGCCCGGCAAGGTCAACCCGGTGATGCCCGAGGTCGTGCTCCAGGTCGCCGCGCAGGTGATCGGCAACGACACCGCGGTCACCATCGGCGGCATGCAGGGCCAGTTCGAGCTCAACGTGCGGATCCCGCTGATCGCGCGCAACCTGCTGCAGTCGATCCACCTGCTGTCGACGACCGCGGTGGCATTCGCCGAGAAGTGCATCGACGGCCTGCAGCCCAACCGCGAAGGCCTCAAGCGCTCGGCCGAGTCGACGCTCGCCGTCGCGACCGCGCTCAACGAGCACATCGGCTACGACAAGGCGGCCACGATCGTCAAGAAGGCCGCCGACTCCGGCCGGATGCTGCGCGACGTCGCCGTCGAGGAGGGCGTCGAGCCCGAGCTCTACGACCGCGTCATCGACCTGCGCGCGATCGCCGCGGGAAATCAGGCGGGCTGATCAGGCGGCGGCAAAGCCGGGCGCGGGCCGGACGGCCGAGTGGTGCAGGAGGAAGCGCGCGATCTCCCAGTCGGCTTGGGGCTCGTCGATCGGGTACATGTGAGCGGCGTCGGGCCACAGTCGCAGCTGCGCGCCGGGAATTCGCTCGGCCAGCACCAGCCCGTTGGCGGGCGGCACGAAGACGTCCTGCTCGCCGTGGACCACGAGCGTCGGGGCGGTCATGTTGTTGAGCCGCGCGTACGCGTCGTGCGCCGCCACGGCGGCCGCCTGGTGCTGGTAGGCGAGGGCTTCGGGGGGCGAGCTCAACCGATGGCCGATGTCGGCGGCAATGCGCTCCGGGTGGAGCCGGCGAGTCTTCTCGGCATAGGTGTAGGGAACGGCGGCCCACTGCGCCACTGCCGGTCTCATGGCCCCGGCGCGGACGAGGAACGTCTGCGCGAACGAGGAGGCCGAGGGCTTATATGCGGCGAACCCGCCCGCGGAGCTGGCCCCGAGGACGAGGGCGTCGACCCGATCGGGATGCCGCAGGGCCAGCTCCTGCGCCACCAGGCTGCCGAGCGAGATCCCGTACACATGGGCGCGTCGCTCGCCGGCGGCGTCGAGGACCGCCACGGCGTCGTCCGCCATGTGGGCCACCGAGTAGGGCCATGGGAAGCGACTGCTGCCACCGGTGTCGCGGTTGTCGAAGGCGATCACCCGGAACGAGCGGGCCAGAACCGGGATCGTCGACCACCATCCCTCCGCCGTCATCCCCTGTCCGGCGACTAGCAGCACGGCCGGTCCCTCACCGGAGCTCTCCCAGTGGAGCTTGACCGTTCCGTTCTTGGCGATGGGCATCGTTCCAGGTAACGGCGCAGAGGCCCTCGGTCCGGCTGGCCTCTCGTCCGGTGACCCCGTGTCTTCGGATCGGTCCTGCTGCGCTTCCGGCCTCCGTAGCGTGCTCGGGGCGGAAGGTCGCACTCGATCA
>JAWVFZ010000212.1:0-19053 GCA_033855555.1 Solirubrobacteraceae bacterium | reverse complement strand
CGAGGTACTGCGTGGTCAGCAGGATGGTCGATCCCTCTGCGACGAGCTGGTCCAGCACATCCCAGAGGTCGTTGCGCGCGCGTGGATCGAGGCCGGTTGTCGGCTCGTCGAGGAAGAGCACCTCAGGCGCAGCGACAAGCGTCGCGGCAAGATCCAGCCGCCGTCGCATGCCACCCGAGTAGTCGCGGGCGAGCTTGTCGCCGGCATCGCTCAGGGTGAACTGCTCGAGCAGCTCCGTGGCGCGCGCGCGAGCGCGGCTCCGGCCGACGTGGTGCAGCTCGCCGATCATCGTCAGGTTCTCGTGGCCGGTGAGCAGCCCGTCGACGGTCGCGTCCTGCGCCGCGAGCCCGATGCTGCGCCGCACGGCCAGCGCATCGGTCGCGATGTCGAACCCGGCGACGCGCGCGCTGCCGGCGTCGGGCTCGGTGAGGGTGGTGAGCACGCGGACGGCGGTCGTCTTGCCGGCGCCGTTGGGACCGAGCAGGGCGCACACGGCTCCGCGCGCGACGTCGAGGTCGACGCCGTCGAGTGCCGGGTTGTCGCCGTAGCGCTTGACGAGCCCGTGGGCTTCGATCGCGTTCGTTGCAGTCATCCCCGTCAGTCAATCAGACCTCGCAGAAATTTGCCGTGAGTGTAAACTTCGCATCATGGAAAGTTCCGCGCCGAGCCCTCCAGGCCTGCGGGAATCCAACAAGGCACGCACCCGTCAGGCGATCTCCGACGTCGCAACGCGGCTGTTCATCGCCCACGGCTTCGAGCAGGTCACCGTCGCCCAGATCGCCGCGGCGGCGCAGGTCTCGGTCAAGACGGTCTTCAACTACTTCCCGTCCAAGGAGGACCTGTTCTTCGACCGCGCCGACGACGTGGTCGGCGTCCTCGTCCGCACGGTGACGGAGCGCCCCGCCGGGACGACCATCACGGAGGCGCTGCGCGCCGTGCTGGCGGACCGCCGCGTGCCGTTCGACCAGGACGGCTGGAAGTCGCTGCGCGGACACGAGCGCTACGACGGATTTCGTAGCTTCCTCGCGGCCGAGCAGGCCTCCCCCGCCCTGCGCGCCCGCCGCCTCGTCGTCGCCGAGGCGTGGATCGAGCGCCTCGCGGACGTCTTCGCCGGCGAGCTCGGCCTCCGCGCCGGAGACCGCCGCGCGCGGGCGTTCGCGGCGATGGTCGTGGCGGCCATGGGGCTGCGCGAGCGCACGCTGTCGGCGTCGATGCTGGAGCGCGCCGGCGCGGCGACGGTCGAGCGCCGCGTGCGAGCGGTCGTCGACGACGCCTTCGCGCGGATCGCCCGCGCGTTCGATGACCTGGACCGGCCGCGTTCGCAGGCCTGACCTGGCGGATACGATCTCCCTGTGCCCGACCGCCTGCACTTCACGGACTCCGACGAGGCCAACGCGCTGATCGCCTCCGATCCGCTGGCGCTGCTTGTCGGCTTCGTGCTCGATCAGCAGGTCACGGTGCAGAAGGCGTTCTCGGGCCCGCTGGAGCTGCGAGAGCGCCTCGGCGCGCTCGACGCCGCGACGCTGGCCGCTGCCGATCTCGAGCCCGTCTTCCGCGCCAAGCCGGCGATCCACCGCTTCCCCGGATCGATGGCCCAGCGAGTCCATGCCCTCGCCGTCCACGTGCTCGACCGCTACGACGGCGACGCGGCGCGGGTCTGGACCGACGCCGCCGACGCAGAGGCGCTGCGGGCAAACCTGCTGGCGCTCCCGGGCTTCGGCGAGATGAAGGTCAAGGCGGTGGGCGCCGTTTTGGCAAAGCGCTTCGGCGTGGAGGCCGCCCAAGCCCTCGTGCCCTCGCACCCCACGCTGGGCGACGTCGATTCGTCGCAGGCACTCGCCGATTACCAGGCCGGCAAGCGAGCCCACAAGGCGGAGTTGAGGGCGGCCCGCGCCGCCTCCTAGGCGCTCAGGACGCGCGTGATCACGCGCGGGTCCAACATGCGCGCGGGCGACCTACGCCGGCCGCCGACCTCCGTGAACGCGCGCCGCACCGTTGCGTCAGCGGCCGCCGCCCGGTAGAGCGCACGCTCGAAGGGGTTGATCCGCCGGCCGCTGGCGATGTCGGAGATCATCAGGTAGTGCGGAAGCAGACGCCGCCTGTGCGCGCGGCGGTAGCGCTCCAGCGCGGCGTCGAGGTCGCCGTCAAGCGCATCGGCGGTCTCCTCCACGAGCCAGTCAGCGCTCTGGAACGCCCATCCGCAGCCGACCCCCCACAGCGGATCGGCGGCGAGCGCCGCGTCACCCACGAACGCCAGGCCGGGCCGCGCGGCGGCCCGCCAGACGTTCGGCATCTCGAGCTTGCCCACCAGCTTGGACTCCTGCTCGGCGCTGTTGAGATCCGGCGCGTCGGGGAGCGCCTCGACCATCCGGCGATAGGCGCCCTCGAGATCGGCGCGGAACTCCGGCAGGCGGTCGCGATGCGGACCGACGAGCACGACGGTGAGGTCGTCCTCGTTGGGGAAGGTGTACGCGCAGTCCGGGTCGAGCAGCCACATGCGCGCGCGCTCGGTCCGCGGCCGTAGCCCGCGCCAGTAGGCCCAGTAGAAGAAGCGGTTGTGCGGCTTGACGCGTCCGGGCGCCTGCGCCCAGCGTGCGACCTTCGTGTCGCGGCCGTCGGCGCCCACGACCAGGCAGGCGGTCAGCTTGCGGCTCTTGCCGTCACGGTCGGCGATCGTCACGCCTGCCGGGCGGCCGTTGCCCAGCAGACCGGTCGCCGTCCAGCCGGAGAGCAAATCGACGCCGGGCGTGTCGGCCGCGAGTCCGCGCAGGATCGGGTCGAGGGTGCGACGCGTGACGCTGTAGCCGTAGGGCATGTCGGCGTCTTCGACGATCCAGCCGCTGCCGGGTGTCCACAGGTCGATGCTGTTGCGCACCGCCCCGGGCGCCTCGATCAGCGGCGCAAGGCCCAGCTTCTCGATCGTGGGCGTGGCGCACGGCTGGATGTAGTGCGTGCAGACCGTCTTGAAGGCGTCCATCGCCGGGCGGCGCTCGACCAGCGCCACGCGCGCCCCCCGCAAGGCGAACAACCGCGCCGCGGTGCAGCCCGCGGTGCTCGCGCCGACGATCGCGACGTCGTAGGCGGTGGCGGGCGTGCTCACTGGGCGACCATAACCCCGCGGTCGCGCCCCGGGCAACGGAACGGTCAGGCGCCCAGACGCGCGGCGAGCAGGCAGACGTCGTCGGCATGCTCGCTGTCGCGGAGCGCGCGGACGACCGCGGTGGTCAGCGTCGCCGGTGCGTCGTCGCGGTGCGCCGCCACCTCTGCGAGCAGCAGATCCATGCCTTCCTGCAATGGCCGCGACCTCCGCTCCACGAGCCCGTCGGTGTAGAGCAGCACCGCGCTACCGGGCGCCAGGGGACGCTCTGCCTCGCCGCGCGGCTGGGCGCCCGCCATGAAGGTATCCAGCGGCCGCGAGCGCCCTTCCCAGACGAAGCACGGCTCCTCCCCTGGCCTCACGATCACCGGCGGCGGGTGGCCCGCGCACGCGAAACGCAATCGCCGCGAGCCGAGGCTGAGCTGGGCGTAGACAAGGGTCGTCATCTGGCCGATGTCGTGCCGGCGCGAGTACTCGTCGAGTGCATCGAGCAGGGGGCCGGGGCCCAGCCCCGTCGAGGCGAGCGCCCGCACGGCGCTGCGCAGCTGGCCCATCGTGGCGGCGGCGCCGATGCCGCGGCCGACGACGTCGCCGACCACGAGCCCGACCGTCTCGCCGTCGTCGAGCCAGAAGGCGTCGTACCAGTCACCGCCGACCTCCAGGCCGCTGACCGCCGGTCGGTAGGCCACGTCGACCTCCAGGCCGGGCGCCACGGCCAGCGTCCCCGACAGCATGCTGCGCTGCAGCTGTTGGGCGATGTCCTGCTCGCGCTGCCGTGCGCGCAGCAGCTCGTCCTCGTAGCGGCGGCGGTCGGTGGCATCGAACACCGTCGTCCTGATGACCTGGGGGCGGCCGGCGTCGTCGCTGCGCTGCGTCGAGTTGATCAGTGCCGGGAGCATCGAGCCGTCGGCGCGGATCATGTCGACCGCGATCTCCCGCACCGATCCCTGCAGCTGCAGCAGCGGGGCGTAGTGGGTCTCGTAGTAGATCCGGCCGCCGGGCGACAGGAGATCCTGGAAACGCCTTCCCGCGAGCAGCTCGTCGCGCCGGAACCCCGTCCACGCCTCGAAGGTGCGATTGACCTTGACGATCGTGCCGTCAAGACGAGTCGTCAGGTATCCACACGGCGCGTTCTCGAACAGGTCCTCCGCGGTCTCCCCGAGAAGCCCGTCGTCGCTCGTCACGTCGCCAGGAACGCCTTGATCGCCGCGACGGTCTCCTCGGGCGCACTGAGGTTCGGGCAGTGGCCGCTGGCCTCCAGGTACACCAGCCGGCTGTCCGGCAGCTGGCGATGGACGTACTCGCCCACCGCCTCGGGCGCGATCACGTCCTGCGAGCACTGCAGGACGAGGCTCGGCGTCGGCACGCGCGGCAGGTCGGCGCGGTTGTCCGACAGGAACGTCACGCGCGCGAAGTGCCCGGCGATCTCCGGGTCCGCCCGGCAGAAGCTGTTGGTCAGCTCCTCGCCGAGCTCGGGGCGGTCCTCGTTGCCCATGATCACCGGCGCCATCGCACCGGACCATCCGAGGTAGTTGCTGTCCATGGAGCCGAGCAGGCCTTCGATGTCCTCACGCGTGAAGCCGCCGGCGTACTCGTCGTCGTCGATGTAGCGCGGCGACGGGCCGACCAGTACGAGCCGCGCGAAGCGCTCAGGCTCCTCGGCGGCCGCCAGCGCGCCGATCATCGCGCTCACCGAGTGGCCGACGAACACCACATCGGACAGGTCGAGCTCCCGGCAGATCTCCAGGATGTCCTCGGCATATCCGTGTAGCGACGCGTAGCGGCTGGGATCGAACGCCGAGGCGTCCGACGCGCCCGCGCCGACCTGGTCGAAGAGCACGACGCGGTAGTCCTGGTCGAAGGCCGGCCAGACGTGGCGCCACATGTTCTGATCGCAGCCGAAGCCATGGGCGAAGACCATCGGCTGCGCGTGGCGCGGTCCGTGTTCCACAACGTTGTTGCGCTTCAGAACGGTCATCTCGGGAGCGAGAACATCATGTGGATGTGCGTTCCCTCACCCTCTGAGACTAGCTCCACTCGGCTCGCGAGGCTGGCGATGATCGGCAGCCCCAGACCCAGGCCCGGGCTGTCGGTGCGCGGGACCAGGCCCGGCCCGGTGTCGGAGATCACGATCGTCAGCTCGGCGTCGTCCGTGCACGCCGAGACGTGGATGGTCCCTCCCTCGCCGCGATACCCGTGAACGACCGCGTTGGTCGCCGCCTCCGAGACCGCAAGCGCCACGTCTTGGACCTGTGCCTCGCCGAGCCCGCACTCACGCGCCACCGCGACCATCTCGCCACGGATCGCCGCGATCCCGAGCGGGACGGCCGGGAAGCTTCCCGCGAAGCGCATGGCAAGGACCCTATCGGCCGTGCTGGCGATGACATCCCGCGCTGGAGCGGCCGTGGGGGTTGCGCTTCCTAGCTCCGCCGCAACCGCGCCCTGCGGATGACGGACGGCAGCCGGTCAGCCCCTGCCCACGCCGCGAAGCACAGCCCGCCGACCGTTCCGGTCACCGTCATGAGCACGCCGGCCGCCGCTGCCGCCGCCACGCCGTCGCTGCCGAGGATCAGCACCGAGGCCGCCGCGCCGAGGCTGGGACCGACCGGGAGCTGACCCAGCGTCACCACGGCGATCAGCACGGCGATCGCGTCGAAGAACGAGGCGTGGACGCCGACCGCGTGCAGCAGCATCCAGTTGCGGAAGATCTGCGCGAACACGGCGACGAGCACGAGTGCGATCAGGCGGCTTCCGTGCGGCAGGCTGCGAACCACTGCCAGGCCCCGCCACAACTCGTGCCCCTTGCGCAAGGCGAGGTGCCGCAGGCCGGCGCCGGCGATCGCGATGGCGGCGATGCCGATGAGGGGCAGCCACCACGGGATCCCAAGCGGGCCGATCAGGGTGAAGGACGTCAGCGCGGCCAGGGCGGCCTCCACGGCCAGGATGGGGAACTCCGCGGCGACCAGCGTCGGCACCTGGGGGGCGACCTCCGGCGAGGAGCGCCGCAGCGCGGCGATCCGCGCGGCGACGCCGAGATTGCCGTTGATCACGCTGCCCAGGACCTGCATGCTCGACGCGCGGTAGAGGATGCGCCGGGCGACGGTGCCACCTGCGGCCTGGATGGTCAGATGCCACGCCTCGCTGCGGGCCAGCAGCGCGACGATCTGCAGCAGCACGGTCACCGCGAGCACCGCGGCGGAGGCGCTCGACAGGGCGTCCGACAGCTCGTGGCGCCGCTGCCCCAGCACGCTTGCCAGGATCGCCGCGGTCGCCAGCGACCCGACCACCGTGATGAGCACCCGGTGGCGACGGCCGAAGGACCGGATGGCCGTGGTCAGTTCGCCCAGCAGATTCGTGCTGCGCGGAGGCGACGGTGCCAGGGGCTCTTCAGAGACGGCTAGACGCCTGCTTTCCGTAGAGGTCGCGAACGCTCAGGTTAGTCGAGCATGGACGATCGACCGCGAGCAATGCGACCGGCCGAGTGCTACTGTTGTGACGAAAGTTACATTCGGCCCGGGCGACGGTCTTCGCGTACGACCCGCCCGCAATGACCCCGGCGACGTGGCGGATTTTTCGGTCCTCATGCTTTGCTCGGAGCTCCGGCTGAACCGCCGGAACCTCATGCTCTACACGCTTCAGATCCCCTGACGACGGCGCCCGGCAATCGTCCAGCCGAGCGCCCCGAAGACGATCCCGTCGCGGGATCGAACGGCCAGGGCGAGCTCGAGGGCGACAGCGACCAGGCGCGGGCCGAGCACGACCAGGATCGGTACGCAGACCAGACAGCGTCCGACGCCGACCAGAGCGCCTCCGATGCCGACGAGACCGCGCGACTGCGCGACCTGACCGCCGTCTCGCGAGACCGCGTGGCGGAGGTGCGCGACCGAGCTGCCGCGCGCCAGGAGGAAGCCCTCCGGGCCGCCGACGAGCCGGACGAATCTGCCGTTCAAGAGCTCCTGGCGGCGAGCGCGGCCGTCCGCCGCCAGGCGGCCGCGGACCGGGCGCGCGCGGCGGCGGACCGCGCACAGGCGGCCGCAGACCGCCGCCACGCACGGATCGAGCTCCAGCGCGCACAGCTCGACAACCTCACCGGGGTCTACATGCGCGACCTCGGGCGCGCCACCCTCCAGCACGAGATCGACCGCTCCCGCCGCTCGGGCGAGCCCTTCGTGCTGGCCTTCGTCGACGTCGACGGGCTCAAGGAACTCAACGACCGCGAGGGCCACGCCGCAGGCGACGTGCTGCTGCAAACGGTCGTGGGCGCGCTCAGGTCGAAGCTGCGCTCCTACGACCCCATCGTCCGCGTCGGCGGTGACGAGTTTCTGTGTGGGCTCACCAACACGGATCTCGACGCATCGCGGCGACGCGTCGCGGAGATCAGAGCCGCAGTCGAGCAGGGCTCGGCCGCTGCATCGGTCACTGTGGGCCTCGCGATGCTCCGCGACGGCGACACCATCGACGACCTCACGGTCCGCGCCGACGCCGCGATGTACGCGCACAAGGTGCGGCGCCGGGACGCATAGGCGCGTCGCCTAGACAGCCGGCTGCGGTGCGTCGGTCCGGCCCGCGCCGAAGGTGGATTCGGCCAGCCATACGGTGAGCTCCTCGGCGGGGCAGGCGCGGCTGAAGAGGTAACCCTGGGCGGCGTCGCAGCCGTACTCGATCAGCATGTCCAGCGCGGCCTGGTCCTCGACGCCCTCGGCGACGACGGTCAGGCCGAGGTTGTGCGCCAGGTCGATGGTCGAGCGTGCGATGACCGCGTCGCCCGGGACGGTGGCGAGGTCCGTGACGAAGGACCGATCGACCTTGACCTCGTCGATCGGCAACCGCTGCAGGTAGACGAGCGAAGAGTGGCCGGTGCCGAAGTCGTCGATGGCCAGGCGCTCGCCCATCGCGTGGAGGAGCTCCAGGGTGACCGGCGCGTAGGCGTCGATCATGGCGTTCTCGGTGAGCTCCAGGATGAGCTTCCCGGCGGGGATGTCCCACGTCTCCGTGAGCTGCGCGATGGTGTCCGGGAGGACGCTGTCGTGCGCGAGGCTCCGCGCCGAGATGTTCACCGCCATGGACAGATCGAGACCGGCGTCGGTCCACACGCGCAGCTGCCGAAGCGCGCTGTCGAGCACCCATGCCGTCAACGGCTCGATGAGGTCGCTGCGCTCGGCCTCGGTCATGAACTCTCCGGGCATCAGTAGCCCGCCGATCGGATGCTGCCACCGGACCAGCGCCTCCACCCCGACGGTGCGGCACGTGGCCAGGTCGATCTTCGGCTGGAAGTGCAGGACGAGCTCGTCGCGGGGGATGCCGTCGCGCAGCTCGCCCAGGAGGCGCAGCGTGCGCCCGATCGCGTCATCGGGCTCCTCGTCGACGACTGTGACGCCGCCTCCGGATCGCTGGGCCTGCTGCAGCGCCAGATCGGCCCGGCGCATGAGCTCGGCGGGGGTGCGGCCGTGCTGCGGGAAGAACGAGGCCCCGATGCTCGCGCGGACGTCGACGACATCGCCGTTGACGACGTAGGGCTGCTCGAACGCGTCGCGGACCTTCCATGCGATGCCTGCGGCCGACTCGACGTCGGTGTCGCCGAACGGGAGGATGCCGAACCGGGCACCCCCGACGCGGGCAACCGTGTCGGAGTCCTCCAGCACGCCCCGCAGCCGTTCGGCCACCGCCCGCAGGACCGCGTCGCCCCGCTCGCGCCCGAGACTCTCGTTGACCTCCCGGAAGTCGTCGAGGTCGACGAGCAGCAGGCCGCGGGGCTCATCGGCCCGGTCCGCGGCGGTGAGGGCACGGTCCACGCGATCGCCGAACAGGGCGCGGTTCGGGAGCCCGGTCAGATCGTCGTGCAGCGTCATGAACTCGAGCGCCTCGGTGTACGCCTTGCGGTTTGTTATGTCGCGGATGCAGCCGATGGTGAACGTGCGCTCGCCGATCGTCATCTGGCTCATGTCCATCTCCATCGGGAAGACCGAGCCGTCCTTGCGGCAGCCGACGGTCTCCATCGGCTCAGCGGGGATGTGCTTCGCGGTGAGGAGGCTCCACCGCTCCGGCGACGGATCCGCGAAGTCGGCCTGGTGGCTGGTCGCGATGAGCAGCGTCACCGGCCGGCCGATGACCTCGTCGTCGCTGTATCCGAACAGCCGTCGAGCCGATCGGTTGAACGAGTCGATGAGGCCGTTCGT
This sequence comes from Solirubrobacteraceae bacterium, assembly GCA_033855555.1. Lineage (GTDB taxonomy): Bacteria > Actinomycetota > Thermoleophilia > Solirubrobacterales > Solirubrobacteraceae > AC-49. The sequence continues at coordinate 9,780 of JAWVFZ010000212.1, read as the reverse complement.
GCCAGCCGTCACGATCGCGTCCGCGACGTTCTGCAGCACCGCCCGCGCGCGCACCTCGCTCTCGCGCAGCGCCGCGTTGAGGTCGGTGATCGCCTGCAACGAGCGGTGCAGCTCCTGGGCCTGTGCGAAGAGATCCACGAAGGCCGAGACCTTGGCCCGCAGCACGTCGGCGTTGATCGGCGTGAAGATGAAGTCGACGGCGCCGCTGGCATACGCGGTGGTCGTCTCGGTCTCGTCACGCCCGAAGGCCGTGAGGAAGATGATCGGCGTCAGCTCTGACCGGCTGCGCTGGCGGATGAGCTTGGCCGTCTCGTACCCGTCCAGCTCCGGCATGCGCACATCCATGAGGATCACGGCGAAGTCCTGAGCGAGCACCGCCCGCAGCGCGGCGCGTCCCGAGTCGGCCTCGACCACGACGTGGCCGAGCGGCGCGAGCATCGCCCGGAGCGCGATGCGCGTCGCTTCGTTGTCGTCGACGACGAGCACGGCGCCTGCCGGCGGGGCCGAGCTTCCGGCTTGGATGACGCTGAGGGTCGCCATCAGCGAGCCGCGAGGGTCGGCAGCCACTCACCGATCACCTGCAGGAGGTGGGCGCCGTCGACTGGCTTGGAGACGTATGCCGAGGCGCCGGCGTCGATGCAGCGCTGGCGCTCCCCGGCGGTCACGTTCGCCGTGACGGCGACGATCGGGAGGTCTCCGCGCAACGGCAGCGCGCGCATCGCGCCCATCGTCACGTAGCCGTCCATGACCGGCATCATCATGTCGACGAGCGCGATGTCGATGTCCGGCGTCCGTTCGAGGATCGCGACGCCCTCCTCGCCGCCCTCCGCCGAGACCACCTCGACGCCGGCCCGCTCGAGGAGCGTCGTGAGGGCGAAGACGTTGCGGACGTCGTCGTCGATCACCAGGGCCTTCATCCCCGCCAGGCTCGTACCGGGCGCAAGCTCGGCCGACGACGTCGGCGTCGGAGCAGGGGCCTCCGACGCCGGCGACTGCGCGGACGGGAGGTACACGGTGAAGGTGCTGCCCCGGTCGGGTTTGCTGAGCAGCGCGATCTCCCCTCCTAGCAGCCGCACCAGCTCGCGGCTGATCGACAGCCCCAAGCCCGTGCCGCCGTACTGGCGGGCGGTCGTGCCGTCGGCCTGGGTGAACGCCTCGAAGATGCCCCGCTGCTGTTCCTCGCTGATCCCGATGCCGGTGTCCGCGATCGCGAACGCGGTGACGGCGCCCGATTGGCCCACGCGAACGCTCACCTCGCCGTGCTCGGTGAACTTGAAGGCGTTGGAAAGCAGGTTCTTCAGCACCTGGTGCAGGCGCCCGGGATCGGTTGCGATGGTTGGCGGCAGGCCGGGAGCGAGCTCCACCGAGAACTCCACCCCCTTCTGATCGGCGACGTGTCCGAAGCCGCGCAGGAGCGTGTCCTGGAGCTCGAGCAGCGGCAGCTCGCTGATCTCCAGCGTCACCGTGCCCGACTCGACCTTGGCGAGGTCGAGGATGTCGTCGAGGAGCCGCAGCAGGTCTGCGCCGGAGGAGTGGATGACGCTGGCGTACTGCACCTGCGCGTCCGTCAGGTTGCGATCCGGGTTGTCCTCCAGCTCGCGCGCGAGGATCAGCAGGCTGTTGAGCGGCGTGCGCAGCTCGTGTGACATGTTCGAGAAGAACTCCGACTTGTACTTCGACGAGACGGCGAGCTGCTCGGCCTTCTCCTCGGCCAGGCCCTTGGCGAGCTCGATCTCCTGGTTCTGGGACTGGGCCTGTTTGAGCAGATTCTCGGTGAGGGTGTTGGCCTCGATCGTGTTGAGGACCAGCCCGATGCTCTCGGTGAGCTGGTCGAGGAACGCCTGATGGATGGGACTGAAGGCGCTGAAGGAGGCGAGCTCCACGACGGCCCGCACCGAGCCCTCGAAGAGGATCGGCAGCACGATGATGTTCAGCGGCGGCGACTCGCCGAGCCCCGAGTTGATCCTGACGTAGTCGCTCGGGACGTCGGTGACGAGGATGCGCTCCTTCTCCTGCGCGCACTGGCCCACGAGGCCCTCGCCGAGCCGGAAGTGATCCGGTACCTCCTGGCGGCCCCTGTAGCCGTAACCGGCCTTGTAGCGCAGGACCGGCTCGCCCCCGTGCTCGAGGCTCGCGAGCGTGTAGAAGACGCCGTGCTGCGCGGACACCAGCGGCGCCAGCTCCGAGAGGATCATGCTCGACACGGTCGCCAGGTCGCGCTGGCCCTGGAGCATGCGGGCGAAGCGCTCGAGGTTGGTCTTCAGCCAGTCCTGCTCGGTGTTCTGGCGCGTCGTCTCGCGCAGGTTGCGGATCATCTCGTTGAGCTTGTCCTTGAGCACCGCGACCTCGCCGCTGGCCTCGACGCCTACCTGCCGTGTCAGATCGCCGTCCGTGACCGCCGTCGCAACATCGGCGATTGCCCGCACCTGGTTGGTGAGGTTGGCCGCCAGCTGGTTGACGTTGTCGGTCAGGTCCTTCCAGACCCCGGCGACCTCCGCGGACTGGGCCTGGCCGCCGAGCCTGCCCTCCACGCCGACCTCGCGCGCCACGCGCGTCACCTCCGACGCGAAGCGGTTGAGCTGATCGACCATCGCGTTGACGGTGTTCTTCAGCTCGAGGAACTCGCCCTTGACGTCGGCGGAGATCTTCTTGCTCAGGTCGCCGTTGGCCACGGCCGTCGTCACCTCGGCGATGTTGCGGACCTGGCCGGTGAGGTTGCCCGCCATCAGGTTGACGTTGTCGGTCAGGTCCTTCCAGACGCCGCCGACCTCGATCGTCACGGCTGCGGCCTGACCGAGCTTGCCCTCCGTCCCGACCTCGCGGGCGACGCGCGTCACCTCCGACACGAACCGGTTGAGCTGGTCGACCATGGCGTTGATGGTGCTCTTGAGCTCGAGCATCTCGCCGTGGACGTCGGCTGTGATCTTCTTGCTCAGGTCGCCGTCGGCAACCGCGCCGATCACGCGCTGCATCTCGCTCGTGGGCCGCACGAGGTCGTCGATCAGGCTGTTGACCGATTCGATGGTCTCGGCCCAGACCCGGTCGGACCCCCGCAGCGCGACCCGCTGGGAGAGCTTGCCCTCCTTGCCGACCACGCGGCTGACCTTCGCCAGCTCTTCCCCGAGCGCCTCGTTGGCGGCGATGACGTCGTTGAGCCGATCGGCGACCTTGCCCGCGACGCCCGTCCATCCGAGCGGCATGCGGACGCTGAAGTCGCCGTCCTTGACGTCCGAAAGGACGCTCAGGAGGACCGCCTCGTCCACGCGGTCGCCGCCGTCGAGCTGCGACTCCCCCATGGCGTGACCTCCGTGCTTGACCTGCGTCGCCGACGATAGGCGCTGCCTAACGCCGGCCTGGACCGGTCGGGCCCCGCCTGGTGCGGGCCGATCTTTGCGCGGTGCCGGAGACCGGTGGCCGGCCGGCCTAAGGTATCAGGAGTTACTCAGGATTTCCGAGTATTTCCGACCAGACGGGCTCAGCCCCGGCCGGCGTAATCCGCGTCCAGCAGGCTGCTTGCGCACTCCGGGCACTCGACGGCCTCGGCGGCCGGCGTGCTGTCGGCCGGCGTCGTGACCATCCACTCGTGATCGCAGGCGCCGCAGGTCATCGACCACATCACCGTGTCCTCGCTCATGTCGCCGAGCGTGACAGGTCTGCGTCGTTACGCTGCGAACGTGGCCGCCGACGATGACCTTCCGAAGCTCCCCTTCGCCTCCGCCGCCGAGTGGGAGCATTGGCTCGAGGCAAACCATGCCGAGTCCGACGGGGTCTGGATCAAGATGGCCAAGAAGGCTGCGGGCATCGAGAGCGTGCATTACCCGGAGGTGCTCGACAGCGCGCTCTGCTTCGGGTGGATCGACGGGCGGCGCGAGGCGCTGGACGGGCAGTACTTCCTGCAGCGGTTCACCCCGCGGCGGGCACGGAGCAGGTGGTCGCGGATCAATCGCGACAAGGCCGAGCGCCTGATCGCGGACGGCAGGATGCGACCGGCCGGGCTCGCCGAGGTCCGGCGCGCCCAGGCGGACGGCCGCTGGGACGCGGCCTACGACGGCCAGAAGAGCATCACGATCCCCGAGGACCTCCAGCGCGAGCTCGACGCGCGCCCCGACGCCAAGGCGTTCTTCGCCGAGCTCAGCGGTCAGAACCGCTACGCGATCCTCTACCGCCTCCACGACGCCAAGCGCCCCGAGACGCGCGCGCGGCGGTTGGCGCAGTTCCTCGCCATGCTCGAGGCCGGCGAGACGATCCACCCGTAGGCGGACGGGCCGTTCCTACGCGTCCAATACGCGCAGCAGCGCCTGCACGACACGCGGATCGAACTGCGAGCCCGCGTGGCGGACCAGTTCCGCGACGGCCTCGCCGCGGTCGATGGCCGCGCGGTAGGGCCGGTCCGTGACCATCGCGCTGTACGCGTCGCAGGCCGCGACGATCCGCGCGCCGATCGGGATCGCTTCGCCGGCGAGGCCGTCCGGATAGCCGCCGCCGTCCCAGCGCTCGTGATGGGAGCGCACCATGGGATGGACCTCGTCGAAGAACGGGATCTTCTGCAGCAACTCCGACCCGACGAGCGTGTGGCGCCGCATGGCCTCGGTTTCAGCGGCGTCCAGCGGTCCGCGCTTGTTGAGGATGTGGGAGGGCACGGCGATCTTGCCGAGGTCGTGGGTCAGCGCGGCATATCGCACCGACCGCTGCTCGGCGGGCTCCAGCCGCATCTCGGCCGCCACGCGAACCGCCAGTTGCGCAACGTCCTGCTCGTGGGCGGCGGTCGGGGCGTCGCTTGCCTCGGCCGCCGAGCACAGCACGGTGAGCGTCGTCGTGAAGGCATGTTCGAGCTCGCGATAGAGCTGGCACCGGTGCACCGCTCCGCCAAGCTCGGCCGCCACGAGCTCCAGCAGGACCAGGTCGCCGCGATCGAAGCTGTGGGACCGAAGCTCCTCAAGGTTGAGCACTCCCCAGATGCGGCCGCCGACGAAGATCGGCACCGCGAGCTCGGACAGGGGGTCCGTCGCGGGATCACGCACCACGTAGTCGGGTTCCAGGCGCGTATCGGGAATCAGGGCTGCCGTGGCGGTGCGGGCCACGCGGCCGTTGACGCCGACGCCGACCGGCTGCTCGAACAGCAGGAACGCGTCGAGCACCTCGGCCATCGGACCGGCGCTGGCCACCACCCGGAGCAACCCGTCGTCGTCCAGCCGCTGGACCTCCACCAGGTAGACACCGAAGGCGAGATGGAGCTCGTCGACGACGCGGCGCACGACGTCGTCGACGTCGACCGATGCCGCCATCGCGGCCGAGAGGCGTCCCGCGACGGCCAGCTGCTTCTCCAGGTAGAGCTGCCTGGCGTGGTCGGGATCCGTGGTCGCCAACCGCTCCCAGAGCGGCTGGACCGCCATGTGCCGCTCGTGCGCCGCGGCGCGCAACGAACGCTCGCGAGCGTCGAAATCCGGAGGCGATCCCGCGGGCAGGGCGTTGCTTGTCGTGCCTGACACGTACTCAAGATCGGCACGCGACCCGTCCACTTTAGAAACGGGCCGAGCGGGGCGGACGCTATGCCGGAGACCGCGCGCGCGCCAGGTCGATCACGCGGGCGGTCTCGGCCTCGCGTTTTCCCTTCAGCACGAGGCTGGTCGATCGCGCATCGGCCGGGGCCTTCGTCAGCCGCCCGAACAGCCGCTCGGACAGGACGATCTGGCCGGGTCCCGCCGATGACTGGAGCCTGGCCGCGGTGTTGACGACGTCGCCGAGCGCCGTGAAGTCCTTGACGTCGCCGGCGCCGACGTTGCCGACGAAGGCGCGGCCGACGTCGAGACCGATGCCAAGGTCGAGCCAGGGGTCAGCCGTCGCGCCGTAGCCCACGGCCGCGAGCAGATCGGAGGCGTCGCGAAGCATGTCGTCCTCCCAGGCCTCGCGTCCGAAGAGATGCGGGAGGTACAGGGCCATCACCTCGTCCCCCACCAGCTTGTCGATGATCGCGGAGCGGCTCAAGATGTCGCTGGCGCCGGCATAGAAGCGGTTCAGCAGCGTCGCGACGCCCTTGGGCGCCATGTCCTCGGTGAGCGATGTGAACCCGCGGACGTCGGCGAACAGCACGCCGATCTCCATCTCGACGCCTCCCATGGGCGCCTCCTCGAAGCAGGTGTTGCACAGCGTCGGGTTCTTGCGGGACGGTCCGAAGCCGAAGCGGCGCATGATGCGGCCGCCGATCCCGCCGTAGGGCGCTCGGCACAGCCGGCAGCGCGGGTCCGAGGGCAGCCGCTTCATGAGCCCGATGAACGCACGGGGCAGGTGACGGTCCATCGACTCGAAGAACTTCACGTCCTCCGGGTCGCCGCGGATCTCCGGTCCGGGCCGGGCAGCCATCGTGGCCAGCCTAGCGCCGTCGCAATAACCAATATTCTGGTGAACTGATGGGTCACCGGACTACAGGCGCCGTGCTGGCCATCGCGGCCGCCCTGGCGCCCGCAGCAGCGCCGGCCGCTGTTCCCGGCTGCGCCCCGCAGCTGCCGGTGGTCGCCCACCACGCCGGCGGCGCCCTCGCCTCCGCCCCGCTGCCCACGGCCTGCGTCACCGAGACCGGCATGGCCACCTCCGAGTCGACGATCGGCGTGACGCGGCGCGGCACCGTCGTCTACTCCCCCGCGATCTCCGAGAACTCGCTGGCGCGTTCGCTGGACGGCGGCGCGACCTGGAGCGCCGCCTACCCGCCCGACGAGCAGTACACCGCGCTGTGGAACACCGACGACCCGTATCTGACCGTCGACCGCCGCACCGGGCGCATCTTCTGGTCACACGCCACGGGTCCGTCGCGCACCGCGCCGATCCTCGTCAGCAACAGTCCCCTGCCCAGCGGCCTCCCGACGGCGATCGCCGCGGCGGCGGGATTCCAGGTCTACTCGTCGGCCGACGAGGGCGCCAGCTGGCACACGGCCGACTACCAGAGCGCGCCGACCGGCGACTGGGAGAAGGTGTTCACCGGGCCACCGGCGCCGGGCGCCGCACAGCCACAGGGCTATCCGGACGTGGTTTACCTGTGCGGCAACTCGCCGACGGAGGCGGCCGGTCCCGGACGACTCTGTTACCGCTCGCTGGACGGAGGCGAGAGCTTCGAGCCGGCCGGGTACGTGTTCCCCTCCGCGCAGACGCCCGACTCCTGCCAGGCGCTTGCTGCCAACAACGGGGCGGTGGGCCCCGACGGAACGGTCTACCAGCCGGTCATGTGCCGCTCCGCCGCCTACGTCGCCGTCTCGCGCGACGAGGGCGCGAGCTACACGTGGCAGCGCGTCCAGGGGGCGCCCGGAATGGCGGGCGTCGCCGGCGTGGACGCCGACCTCGGCGGCCTGCAGGTCGCCGTGGACGACGGCGGGACCGTCTACGCGCTCTGGCAGACCGAGAGCGCCATCTACCTGACACGCTCGCGCGACGGTGCCCAGCACTTCACCGCGCCGTTGTCGGTGGCGGCGCCCGGGTTGCGCCGCGTCGCGCTGCCGGCGCTCGCCGCGGGCGAGCCGGGCGAGGTCGGCGTGGCGTACTACGGCGCGCCCGACGAGCACGCCACCCATCTGACCGCCTACCTCACCCAATCCGCAGACGCGACCGCCTCCGACCCGATTCTCGTGAGCGCGGCGCTCAACGACCCGGCCCAGCCGGTGTTCCAGCCATCGGGTGTGAGCGGCAGCCTCACCCCGCGCGCGGACTACGTCGGCGCCGCCTACGACGCCGCCGGCACGCTCTGGGGCGGCCTCGTCAAGCAGCTGGCGGCGCCCGACCCCGACGGCCATGTCGGCACCACGGGGCTCGTCGGGCGACTGGTCGTGCCCCCGCGCGCACCCGGATGTGCGACCCGCCGGCTGGTGGTCTTCCACCTGCCTCGAGGCAGTCGCGCCGTACGCGTCTTCGTCCGGGGACGGCGCGCGCGCCTGCTGCGCGGTGCGCGGAACACGGTCGCTGTCGACCTGCGCGCCAACGGGCGCCGCGCGATCCGCGTCCGGCTCACCGCGCGATCGCGTGGCGGCCGGCCGATCCGCCGACTGCGCGTGGTCCAACCCTGCCGACACAGCTAGGGTCTGGGCCGTGACCACGTGCTCGGCCTGCGGAACCGAGAACCGGCCGGGCAGGCGCTTCTGTGGCCAGTGCGGCGCCGCGCTGGAGATCGAGTGCCCGGCCTGCGGGACGGCGAACGACCCGGCTGACCGCTTCTGCGGCAGGTGCGGCACCGGCTTGGCGGCGGACGCGGCGTCCGGCGCGAGCCCGGTCCCGGCGTCGGTGTCCGAGCGGCGGCTGGTGTCGGTGCTGTTCGCCGACCTTGTGGGCTTCACCACGCTCTCGGAGCACCGCGACCCCGAAGAGGTTCGCGAGCTGCTCAGCCGCTACTTCGACCGCTGCCGCACGCTGATCGAGCGCTACGGCGGAACCGTGGAGAAGTTCATCGGCGACGCCGTCATGGCCGTCTGGGGCACCCCGGTCGCGCGCGAGGACGACCCCGAGCGCGCGGTCCGCGCCGCACTCGCGCTCACGCAGACGGTGATCGCGCTGGGCGAGGAGGTCGGCATGCCCGACCTGCGCGTGCGCGCCGGCGTGCTGACCGGCAACGCCGCCGTCGAGCTTGGCGCCGGCGGCGAGGGCATGGTCCTCGGCGACACCGTCAACACCGCCAGCCGGCTGCAGTCGATCGCGGCCCCCGGCACCGTGCTCGTCGACGACGTCACGCGCCGAGCCAGCGAGGCCGCCATCGCCTACGAGGACGCCGGCAGCCACGAGGTCAAGGGTCGCGAGCAGCCGGTGCACGCCTACACCGCGCTCAGCGTCGTCGCCGGCGCAGGCGGCGCCCGGCGCAGCGTTGGCCTGGAGGCCCCGTTCGTCGCGCGCGATCGCGAGCTCACCCACATCGTCGAGGCCTTCGAGGCCAGCGCGGAGGAGTCGCGCGCGCAGCTGGTCACCGTCATCGGCGAGGCCGGCACCGGCAAGTCGCGTCTGCTGTGGGAGTACTTCAAGTACATCGACGGCGTCGAGAAGTTCGTCCGCTGGCACCAGGGCCGCTGCCCGTCTTACGGCGAGGGCGTCGCCTACTGGGCGCTCGCCGAGATGGTGCGCTCGCGCGCCGACATTCTCGAGGAGGAGGAGCCCGCGTCGGCGCGCGCGAAGCTCCGCGCGGCGGTCGAGGCGCACGTGCCCGACGAGCGCGAGCGGCGGCTCGTCGAGCCGCGCCTGGCGCACCTGCTCGGCCTCGAGCAGCGCGTCGCGCCGGACCGCGCGGACCTCTTCAGCGGCTGGCGGCTGTTCTTCGAGCGCATCGCGTCCGCCGAGCCGGTCGTCCTGGTGTTCGAGGACCTCCAGTGGGCCGACAGCGGCCTGCTGGACTTCATCGACTACCTGATCGAGTGGTCCGCCGAGTTCCCGATCTTCGTGCTCGCATTGGCGCGGCCGGAGATCGCGACGACCCGCCCGACGTGGCATTCGGACATCGCCCTGGGTCCGCTGTCCGACGAGGCGATGCGCGGGGCCCTGGAGGGCCTCGTGCCCGGCCTGCCCGACGACGTCGCCCGGCGCATCCTCGCCCGCGCCGAGGGCGTGCCGCTGTATGCCGTCGAGACCGTCCGCATGCTGCTCGATCGGGGCGTCCTGGCCCAGGACGGGAGCCGCTACGTCGTCACCGGCGACGTCACCGACCTCGACGTGCCCGAGACGCTGCACGCGCTCGTCGCCGCGCGGCTGGATGGCCTCGACCCGCCTGAGCGCATGACCCTCCAGCTCGCGTCGGTGCTCGGTCAGGTGTTCACGCTG
>JAWVFZ010000211.1:0-2650 GCA_033855555.1 Solirubrobacteraceae bacterium | reverse complement strand
GGCAAGCCCACGTTCGGCGTGGACCTGCATCGCCCCGACTTCGCCGCCCTGGGGGAGGCGTTCGGCATCCCGTCGGTGACCGTGCCCGACTTCGGCCCGGACTTCGCCGCGGCGCTGAATGCCGAGCCGCCGAACATCGTGGTGGTCAACGCGGCGATGGACCCGCCGCCGACCACCTCGCCACGCTGGTACCGCGGTCGCTAGCGACCGCGCGGCCCTTCGCACCGGGTCCGCGGCAGGTAGGACGGGCCGCCGCTAGTGGTCGAAGTAGTGGCCGTCGTCCAGGTCGTCGATCAGGCCGGGATGGGTCGGCTCCCAACCGAGCCATTGGCGTGTCAGGTCGCTGGACGTGGGGTTGTCCAGCGACACGAGGTCGCCGAGGAAGGAGAAGTGCTCAGCCGCGTCCTCGGCGGCGATGCTCGCGCTCGGCAGGCCGAGCTTCCGGCCTATGGCCCCGGCGATGTCGCGGAAGGGCACGCCGTCGTCGGCGACCGCGTGCAGCCGCGATCCGGCGCGAGCGGCCTCCAGCGCCAGCCGGTACGCGCGCGCCGCGTCCAGCGTGTGCACCGCGGGCCAGCGGTTGGCCCCGTCGCCGACGTAGCCGGAGACGCCCTTGTCGCGGGCGATGGCGATCAGGGTCGGGCCGAAGCCGTGGTGATCGAGCGTGCTGTGCACCAGCGGCGGGAGGCGGACGACGGAGGAGCGCACCCCGCGCTCGGCCAGCGCCACGGCGGTGTTCTCGGCGTCGACCCGCGGCCCGGCCTCCGCCACGTCCCGCTCGGTGCCCGGGCGGCTCGCGATGCCCGCAAGGGTCAGCATCAGCGTGCCCGAGGTACTGACGAACGGCTTGTCCGACCCGTCCAGCGCCGCGCCGATCGCCTCGATGGCGCGCAGGTCAGCGGCGATCGCGCCGGGAAAGTCGCCGGAGCGCATCGCCTCGTGCTTGAAGGCCAGGTGGATGACGCCGTCGGCCGCGGCGGCGGCCTCCCTCAAGCCGTCGAGGTCGTCCAGGTCGCCGCGACGGACCTCGGCGCCGGCGGACGCCAGCGCCTCGGCGGAGCCGTCCGAGCGGGCCAGTCCGACGACCTGATGGCCGGCCGCGAGCAGTTCGGGGACGACGGCGGAGCCGATGTGTCCCGACGCGCCGGTGACGAAGACACGCATGAGAAACCTCCGAGGGAGAAGATCCTCGGCGCGTGAGCGTCCCGAGGACCGGTTGATGTCACTTGGTGTCATGATCGTAGCAAGCCGATGACACCTGGTGTCATCGGTTAGGCTCGGCTCGTGGCCAGATGGCAACCCGACGCCCGCGGCAGGCTCCAGCAGGCCGCCCTCACCCTCTATGGCGAGCGCGGCTATGAGAACACCACGGTCGCCGAGATCGCCGAGCACGCGGGGCTGACCAAGCGGACGTTCTTCCGCTACTTCGCCGACAAGCGCGAGGTGCTGTTCTTCGGCTCGCAGGCGCTCGAAGAGCTGTTCGTGACCGAGGTGGGCGCGGCCCCCGAGTCCGCGACGCCGCTCGACGCCGTGGCGGCGGCCTTGGACGCCGCCGCCGCGATGTTCGAGCAGCGGCGCGAGTCCGCCGCCCGGCGCCAGCAGATCATCGCCGCCAACCGGGAGCTGCAGGAGCGCGAGCTGATCAAGCTCGCGTCACTCGCCGGCGCCGTGGCGCAGGCGCTGCGCCTCCGCGGGGCCGAGGACCCGGCCGCGATCCTCACCGCCGAGGCGGGAATCACCGTCTTCAGGGTCGCGTTCGAACGCTGGGTCGATCAGGCCAACCGGCAACCCCTCCAGCGACTCATCCGCGAGTCGCTGGACGAACTGCGGGCCGTTACGGCCGCGTAGACATCGCCGCCGCCCTCTCGTTGCGTGCGATGTACGTCATCGCCGGCGCAAGGCCAGTCACGCGACGCACGCGAGAGCCGCACAACCGCCCGTAGGTTCGAGCCGTCCCTTCCAGCCGGTCATTTCTCGAAAGGAGAGGTGATGATGAACAACACCAACACGCCCACGGTCGTGCTGGTCCACGGTGGCTTTGCCGATGCCTCGTTCTGGGCGCCGGTGATCCGGCGCCTGCAGGCCAGCGGCCTGCCGGTGCTTGCCCCGCCGAACCCGCTCCGGGGCCTCGCGGTCGACGCGGAGTACATCGCCAGCTACGTCGATCAGCTCGACGGACCGGTCCTACTGGTCGGCCACTCCTACGGCGGCGCGGTGATCTCGGTGGCGGGCGCGAAGGCCGACAACGTCGTCGGCCTGGTTTACGTCGCCGCGTTCATCCTCGACGAGGGCGAGTCCTTCGGGGAGATCTTCGCCGGATTCCCGCCGACCCCGCTCGGTGAGGCGCTGCGCCCGAGCACCTATCCGGTGGCCGGGGGCGGCACGGCAGTCGAGCTGTCGATCGCGCCCGAGCTGTACCGGTCGGCGTTCGCGGCGGACCTGCCGAGCGAGGAGACCGAGATCCTTGCCGTGATGCAGCGGCCCTTCGCCGCGATCTTCGAGGAGCGGGCGCAGGCGGCGGCGTGGAAGTCGCTGCCCTCGTGGGCCGTCGTCGCCACCGCCGACAACGCGATCCATCCGGACGCCGAGCGGCACATGGCCCAGCGCGCCGGCTCGCACACGGTCGAAGTCGACGCGTCGCACTCGATCG